>CAJQNM010000120.1 GCA_905479665.1 uncultured Saprospiraceae bacterium | reverse complement strand
GAGCACCTTCTTTAATGGAACCGAAAATTTCAGAGTGAGTTTTACGGCGAGAAGAGTGGAGGATTTGATCCAAACAGATCCAGACATCCATGCGATCGATATGATCTTGTTGGACATCAATTTACTGGGCATGTCAGGAATTCAAGGAATTCCGAAAGTCCGAGAACTGTACCCAAGTATTGAAATAGTAATGCTGACCACGTTTGATCAAAACGAGTACATATTTGATGCACTCAAGGCAGGTGCCAGTGGCTATATAATAAAGGACACTCCCATCTGGGACATTAAGAAAGCACTCGAGACCATCATTGCTGGGGGGTCGTTTATGAGTCCAGGTATAGCTCGAAAAGTGATGGAATCATTCGATCCACAAAAACGTCTGGTAAAATTTGAATCGCTCTCACCACGGCAAAACGAAATACTCAATGCACTTGTCGATGGTCTGAGTTACAAAATGATCGCACACAAACTTGGTATTTCCGAACACACAACCAATGATCACATAAAAGCTATTTATCGTAAGCTCCAAGTGAATAGCAAGGGAGAAGCCATCAGTCTTGCTTTGAAGAAGTAGATCTCTCCACTGCGATCAGCACTCCGAGGGATCTATTGAATTGGCACTACCAGACCTACCTCATAGCTATTTTCATCTTGCTTGATAACTAAATCACTATTGATCTTTTTGGCTCGATGTTGCATATTGTCAAGACCTTGTCCCGCCGATAACGATTTAGTATCAGCCTTCAGTCCATTGTCTCTTATGGAGACCTTCAACATCTTGGAGGAGCCATTCAGATTTATTTGCACCATGCTACCATTCGAATGCTTTGCAACGTTGTTGATTGCCTCTTTGCAGATGAGGTAGATTTCTTTTTTTAATTCTGGATTTAGTATTGCTTCCTGGTCTACATCGGGATGGATCAAAACACGATAATCGAAGCCAGCGGCAGACAACATCATTGAGCATGCTTCAACAATCTTGTCTTTAAGGTCCCTGACCTTATCCCTTCTTGAATCAATCGACCACACCAGATCTCGCATTGTCGTTGTCGCTCTGCGGGTATTGCTACCTATTTCTTTGAGCATACTTCGCTGAGCAGAGGCATCAGGCAAGGACCCCACAATATCGGCCTGCATCGAAATCCCGGACAGAAGGCTTCCCACTTCGTCATGTAAGTCACTGGAAATGGAAGTTCTGAGTTCTTGCATCTTTGCGAGTTGACGGATTTGCATTCGATGATAGACCACTATACCAGCAAGCAAAAGCAGCCCCAATGCAGTCAGCAACAATATGCGCAAAAGCCTACTTCGAGAGATACTGCTTTCCATGAGCTGAGTGCGGAGGCCTAGTTGATCAATTTCAGCTTCTTTCTCTTTGGTTTCATATTGCGTCTGATAAAGCAACAATGCTTGGGCCTTATTTGAAGCTTGTATCGAATCTCTTATCGAACTGTATGCATTTGAATATTGAAAGGCTTTTTCAAACTGGCCACTCTTCCGATATAGCTCAGCTAGAAACCTGTTGTACATCATCGTTTCCGAGACATCATTGATCGCTGTCGCATGATCCATAAGATCCCTTCCAACTTGCTCTGCACTGGAGAATCGATTTTGACTGAGCAGATGGAGAAAGTGTGACTGCATCACCAGAAATCGAAATTGCACCGGCTCATCCATACTGGCATAAACCTCATCTAGTTTCTCCAAATAATATCTGATGGAATCTCCCCGATCGGAATAATAAAGTGACTCTATGAGGCCATTGTAGATATAGAGCTGAAACCTTGGATCACTTGCCTTGATTGCAAGATATTTTTCAAGGGCCTCTGGATATCTTTCCTGATTGACCAAATTACGTGCCCCATTTACCGCCAAGATGATACTTTCCTCAGGATCGGTTTTGCTGTCTGTATATGACAGAGATAAATCAGCATACTTTTCTGCTTCTTTGTATAGCTCAATTTGGCTAAACAGGGTAAATAACTCGCGATAAACCACGCGCATGCCGCTACTGTCACGGTTCTGTTCGAAAAGTTGTTTGGCACTATTTAAGGCAATGCTGCATTCGGAATATCTTCCCTGGGCCAACAAGATGGCACCTCGTTCCACCAATGCATTGCCGTAATTCTCTCCCGTCGAGTCGTCCATCTCCTCAAACAATCTGATCGCATTTCCGAAATAGCCTAGCGCTTCATCGTACCTACTAAACACATTTAGGATGATTCCAAATTTATACCAGGCAGTAGCCTGAAGGGACTCACTCCTCATCTGGTTTATCCGAGGGCTGTATTTCTTCAAGAGCTCCTGTGCCTCTTCATCCTGATAGTTGAGATAGTAGTGATAGGCCAGGTTTGCAGCTGTTGTTATTTCACGATCTAGATCTTTGCTTTTTTGATGTATGTCTAGCAATAAATAATAAAGGGAATCGTGGGCAATCTCCCCCTCTTCGGAAGCCTTCTGCAAGATACCTTCCAGGTACTCAACTTGGTCGGTTTGATTGTCTAGATGCTTCGCTACCTGATAAATCGAATCATAGTCTATTTGGCTAAAACAATAGCCTGGAAAGACAACTAACAGACATAGGATTGTTCTACTCATTTCATTTGGTAAACTAAAGGTCTCTGCAATGTAATATTTATCAAAATATCACGCCCAATCGAGAGTATTTTGATGACAAAGATGCTTTCACCCCTTGTTCAAGGGATGCCCCTAAGCTGAAATCCCCAGTGTCAGGGATTTGGCCAGTTGGTGCATTCAGCTAGGTTTGATTCATACAAACCAAATGAGTTATGAACATTTCAATGAGAGAAAAAGAGATTCTGAACCTCATCGCCTATGAGCTCACCAGCAATGAAATCGCGAAGCGACTGTTCATCAGTCCGGACACTGTAAAAACCCATCGAAAACATTTATTTATAAAACTAGGTGCACGAAACATTGCTGGCCTGGTGCGTCGAAGCATCGAATGCGGCCTTCTCCGAATTTCATGAATAAAGCATAAATCCTTGTATAACTCCAAGAATAACTAATTCAAAAAATAAGTACAATGAAACATCTCCTCATCGCACTCCTTGTCACATTCTTCACAGCGACTATCGTTGCACAATCCAGTCAACTTCATGTCCAGGATGATGTAGGGCTTGGCAAATATGTATCCACCATCGAGAACCTAAACCACGAGGGAAGTGGCTTAAAAATAAAGATCAATGGAAATCATGGCATGTGGATACCCTTTGGGCCAAACTCGGGAACATTCCCGTCGCATTTGCCCGAGCCCATCGATTCATTGGTGCAACCGATATTGAACAAAATCAATCAAAAAATCATGAACGGGGAGTCTCTTTCTCCTCCCACATTCCAAGATTTTGTTGCCATTCTCGATCCCAACAATACCGAGGTGGGAAATCTAATCAAGGACCTGGGCTTGGACAAACTTCTCATTTCTGGCATCTGTGCAGGTCAGGAAGCTTTGGTGGATTTAATTTCATTGCCCGACATTAATGTTCCAATAAACCTTCCATCCAATATTCCAGATATTCCAAGTCTACCCACAATGGGCACAAGCTCCATCGATCTACCCAATTTTCCGAATCCCTTGTTTCAATTACCCACAAACATCGACGTGGCATTCACCACAACTGAGGTAGTTGGCATTACCGTTGTAAACGGGGTAACCTTAGATCATGGGAATACTCCGATCAATCTTCCACAATTACCAAATCTCACCATACCGGCATTTACACCTTACAATTCGGCAGTAAATGCCGTCAATAGTGGAATCGGCACCGTAAATAATGGGATGGAGTCTTTCCTCAATGAAGTAGGAAATATCAAGGCCGGAATAGAGGCTTTTGACGCTGCTGCACTAATCAAATCCAATTTGGTGGGTTGCAACGAAACGATTCCATTTGATGAAATGGTTATGAATTTCCCCCTACCCTCTAGCGACATTTTTGAAAAAGCCCTGGGGCTTGACAATCACTTTCTCACATTTGTGGATCAAGGAGATCGCGAACTTGGCTCTGTAAGAGCGATTCATCCGACAGAATGGACTATCGAACAAGTAAGCACGTCAAATGCCCTTGAAATTGCCTCCATTATTCCTGGCATTATTTCGGACGATGGCAATATTATCGAGAATGTAATCAACCTAGTAAAGCTGGGGCATTCCTGGGTGAAAGGATACAATGCGATAGGTGTTGCGTACAAATCGGGATTTGGAGACTACGCAGAGTGGCTGCCAAGAGCTCAATATGATGAGCAGATCACCTACGGAGATATTATAGGGATCAAAGGTGGCAAAATCGGCAAAGCCAATTTAGTAGATGCTGAGCAGGTAATGGTCATATCGAAGGCACCCATTGTGATGGGTAATGCTCCCGCTCCCGACAGTATACATCTCGGAAATAATGTAGCCTTTATTGGTCAAGTCCCAGTAAAAATAACCGGGTCTGTGCATAGCGGAGACTACATCGTTGCTGATCTTTCAAAACCTGGATATGGAAGAGCCGTGCCCGAAATCAACATGTCTCCAGAACAATACAAATTCGTGGTAGGCAAAAGCTGGGAGACGAATGAAAATCCGGGTTTCAAATATGTCCAGACAATTGTAGGCATGCATCAAAATGCATGGGCTGCACCCATCCAGAAATTGCAGATAAAAATTCAAACCTTGGAGAACAGCCAACAGGTTTATGACCAACGCTTAGTGGATCTTTCGGCGCAAATAAAAACCATGCAAACCGCCCTTAGAGAAAAGCTCTAGAATCGATCTGAATACCAATAAATCAATGTCATGAAAACTTCAATGAGATACCTATTCATCAGTACGGCTATATTACTCTGTACCTCCGCAGGCATTTCGCAAGACACGGTCGTACCTCTTGGAGCATTGCCAAAAGGAATAAAAATTGAAGGCAATCATATTTTAATTTCCGATCAATGTCGGCGACTATTGTCTGATGCCGAATATCGCAATGAAACATTTCCCGATAAGTATGAATTTGGCGCAATTACTCGGCTTATCAAAGACCAGAATCTTTCACTGGTACTGTGGTACCTAATCAACTTGTATCAAGAAGCTCCAGTTTTCACCATGGGTTTGGTAAAAGACCTGAGTGCACTTGATATCTCACCTGAAGACTATGTTACTTCATTCTATACTTATGCGTATGCCGACCCAAATATTGTTGAAATTAAAAAAGGAAGATATCAGTTGCTCCATCCCGAGCGACTAGAGGAAAAGATCAAGGTCACCAATACATTGGCATATCTAGCCAAGAAACTTAAAGGATAAAGCCTCCTGCCGATGCAGTCTTTTTTTTTGATAAATCTTCGCAATAAGCTCACATATCCGCTCCTACAATTTGAACCAACATGAAAAATTCAATCTACTCAATAGCGCAAATTCTCACATTGATTGCATGTTGCCATCTGTGTTCGACCCAGCCAATCCTTGCATCCATAAAGTTTGTCCTTCCCACGTCGGCAGGCAGTGGCAACGGAAGCAGCTGGGCAAATGCTTCCGATGACTTACAAGCAATGATTGATTTAGAACCAGACACCATATGGATGGGCGAAGGCACATATCCATTGCCAAATTATGACATAGAAAATGGCTATGAAAACAGTCGATTTAAGATCAGTAAAAGCATTAAAATATTTGGTGGATTGGTCGGAAACGAGCCGAATGATTTTGATATGTCAACACGCGACACGGAGGCACATGTCACTTTACTTGACGGCACGGGAGGGTTGGTGGGTATCATGGAAATTGCAGGTCCAGCGCATGGCAGCACCATTGATGGGATAACTTTTCAGAATGGAAGTGCCCAGGGCGGTACAGGAGGTGTGGTAGGAAAGTGGGGAGGTGCAATTTTTTTGCTGAGCAACGGTACAGCCATCAGAAATTGTGTCTTTGAAAAAAACAATGCCAGTATTGCAGGTGAGGCAATCTACATCAGTGCACTTTCCTGTACGATCCAAGATTGTCTATTCAGTGAGAATTCCGAGGGTGCCCTCTACAATGCTTCCACCACCCTAGTAAATATTCAGAATAGCATATTTCTCGATTCGATATCAATTATTAATTACTCCGAATATGACACTCGTCTAGTTTTAGATTCTTGCCTTATCCTTGGGGCCATCCAAAACGAAGCCAGATTAGCACAGTCCAAACTTGAGGTCATAGGATCCGCACTAGTCAATGGAAGCATCCTAAATAAAACCACAAATTCAGCTCCAGATTCTGCCATGACCTACCTGACCAATTCGATTGTCTATTCTAATCTTGGCAACCCAAATCTTCTAAATAGCAGTGGTCCTGGTTATGAATCATTTACTTACGGAAATAATTGTAACATATATGCCACAGAAATAATGATTATTCCACATTCGGAAGTAGCATCAATGTCGGAAGTGAACATTGAAAATAAACTCAATAATTATTTTGAAATCATGTCTACTTATATGACAGAAGCAGAACGATCTAAATACAACATCACCGAAAAAGTGGTAGACAATTCTGGCAATGTTTACGAGATACTTGACATTGGAGATCAGACCTGGTTGGCGAAAAACTTGCGAACTTCTCACTACAGAGATGGCAGTCCCATTCTAAATCTGGATGACAACACTTCTTGGACAAACAATACGTCTGGGGCATTCTGCTGGTACAACAACGACGCTGGCACTCACGATATCGACTATGGAAAATTGTACAATTGGTATGCAGTACATAATCAAAAAGCGCTCTGCCCTACAAACTGGCATGTGGCAACGACAGCCGATTGGGAGGAATTGATTACCGATGCAGGTGGGGCAGCAGTCGCAGGTGGTGTGCTCAAGGAAATGGGATTCAACCATTGGTTTATGCCAAATGCAGGAGCTACAAATAGCGAAGACTTTACCGCGCTCCCGGGTGGCTGGAGGTCTTCGATGGCAAATTATAGCTTAAAAGGACAATTTGGATTTTGGTGGACTAGTACTGCACAAACTCAATTTTTTATCAAGTCCGACTCCCCTGCAGTCGATTCCTCCACAGGAACAGACGAGCGAAGTGGCTATTCAGTACGCTGTGTGAAAGATCAATAAATAGCTGCGATATTCGAGCCCTTATTTCGGACCTAAATCCAAGCTTATTAATATCCTCCATTTCGTCACTCAGCCATGGCACTGGTCTCTCCCCGGTGCCATGGCTGCGTCTGACTCACCCCGCCCCTGCCAACCTGC
>CAJQNM010000119.1 GCA_905479665.1 uncultured Saprospiraceae bacterium | reverse complement strand
CGGTAGATGCGGCGCTTTGCGGTATTATCATAATCAGCCTGTTGGTACCTTATCTTAATAGACTGTTTGATTTAAGTCTCTCACTACGAGTGATACCGGTAGGTAGAGCACTGCTAGCCATACCCATCTTAATGATGATCGGGTTGGTCGCTGGAATTTTACCGGCATTGTCCATTAGCAAACTGCCCGTGCAGACCTTGGGCGGATCAGGTATCGACTTTAAGGTTGGACAACGCTCTACTCTTCGCCAGCTATTCATTGGGATGCAATATGTAGTGACGCTCGTACTGCTGGCGTCTACCTTCATCGTTTTTCAACAATACAGCTATCTGAAGTCATTGCATCTCGGATTTGATGCCGAGCAACTCCTCCACATAGCTGTTGATGATCGCCAATTGCAAGCAGAGCTGACTACCCTTAAAGCCGAAGTAGGCCAGGTGAGTGGGGTCACTGGCGTGACAAGTAGTAGCGAAGACTTGCCTAGTCTGCTGCAAAATGCTTTTGCATTTAACTGGAAAGGTTCAGGTGATGATCGAGAGGTAACGATTAATGTGGTGGGGGTGGACCAAGACTATTTCGATCTGGTGGGAATCGAGTTGACCGGGGGTACCAACTTTACACACTCCTTTTCGGTAGACTCGGCGCGGTCTCTGATTATCAATGAGAAAGCAAAGGATGCGATGAATATGGAAAGCGCCGTCGGGGAAGACGTCTATGTCAATGGTAGGCTCCGTCATGTGATTGGCGTGGTCAAGGACCATCACCACACCACACCGCACTCCGAGACTTCCCCTTTGGCTTATTTTATTTTTCCGCCTGGACTGCGTGCAAGTCCAGACAATCTGCTGCTGCGAATCGAGACGAAAAACGTTGCCTTGGCGCTGAATCAGTTGGAAGATGTTTGGGCCCATCACAGCACCGACCCCTTCCGATACAATTTTGTCGATGATGCTTATGCACAAGCCTATCGATCAGACCAGCGGTTTACTGCACTGATCAGTGCCTTTACCTTTGTCGCGATTTTGATTTCCTTTGTTGGTCTCTTTGGCTTGATTAGCTTTTCCACTGCTCTGAGACTGAAGGAGATCAGCATTCGTCGGGTTCTGGGCGCATCGCATCTAAATATTTTGCGGCTGCTGGGCAAAGATTTCTTCATCATCTATGCCATGTCCGTCTTACTGGCCCTCCCTATAGCTTACTTCTTCGCACAGCAGTGGATCACAAACTATCCATACCGAATCGAGATCCAGATTTGGCCCTTGCTTGCCGCAACCCTTTGCTGTTTTTTGGTCTCGGTTGTGGTCGTATTTTACCATTTACAGAGTAGCATGAGGGCGCAGCCGAAAGACTACCTGATGGGAGAATAGGCCATAGCCCGCGATATTACGAAGCACATATTCGCAGCCAAGAACCCGATGGGATCTTCATTCGTGGCGCCAGTATGCTAGAGTTGATCAATTTCGATGTCAAGAAGCAGAGTGTGTGTTTATATTTCCTAGGTATAGAGGTGTTCGACCAGTAATGCGTGCTGTTGGGTAACGTTTTTACGGCTTCAGGAGACTAATAGGGTAAATTCACCTGATTTAGGAATTGCCCACACATGTTAGCCGAAAGTAGGAGGGAGGCAAGAGAGGTTTATCTAATCCCAATACGAACCCTGAGTGCAAGGGAGCAAGAGGTTTTGGAATTGTTGTCCTTTGGGCTCCCCACCAGAGAAATTTCCAGAGAGCTCTTCTTAAGCTGTCAGACAGTAAAGACCCATCGCAGATCCCTTTTCCAAAAGCTGAACGCACGCAATGCAGCACAGCTGGTGCGGGTGGCGTTTGAGCAAGGGCTCTTGTCTAGTTCTAGACAAACTGGATTCGATAGACGATCCGGTGGAATCTCTAGACATTAATTTTGGAACAGCAATCTTCGCGGGACCTTAAAAGTTGGCTTACTCTTAGACAAATCTTCTGCTGTAAAAATTCCAAAGCCGTTGCTTTTTAAATCCCAGGCCGACCACGCGATGTCGTGGGTGTCGAAAAGAGATATTACGTCATGAAACCAGCGATAGCGGATCTCATCTGGAGCAGGGTCGTAGCTGCCAAATTCGCCACAATATAACTGCAGATTTAGTTCTTTTGCCTTAGCCACTCCTAGCAATATTATTTGCTCAAGCACATCTTTATCATAATATGTGGTGGTATAGTTTTTAATTTGATCGCGAGTTTCCTGTGCTAAGCCAATGGTATCTGTGGGTTCTATCGGAATGCCGGGGTAGTGGACGGGACCTCGATAGTTTTTCATGATATCCCACGAAGCGGTGTAGTGAGTGACAGGATGAGGAGTGTAAAAATGAAAACTCAAAACGATGTTCGGGTCATTTTCGGGAATTTCCAGAAATTCAAAATATTTAGGTTGTTGCCAGCGATTGGGTCCGATAAAAATGACGCGGTTACGTTCATTTGCCCTTACCTTTTCATACGCGATGCGATAGACTTTATTCCAGTCTGCATGTTCTTTGGCAACCGACTCATTGAGCAACTCGTACGCCACATCCTCCACGGGATAGTTTTGCAACTCCTCTGAGAGCTCACTCCACAATATTCCGAATTTCTGTTGTTCCCTTGCATCTGAAAACAAGAGCGGAGCTTTGTCTAGAAAATGATGTGCTCGCACGATGTGTAGATCCACAATGGCCTTTAGATTATACTTCTTCATCCATCCGAGGGCAGCATGAAGTAAAGCAAATGCCTCCTTTTCTTTATTTCCGTTTTCGTCCCACATCTGTTCTTCATCAATCGGGATGCGGATGTGGTCCATCCCCGAGGCTGCGACACCAGCCACATCAAGCTCGGTAAAATAGGCAGCTCGTTCTGCACCTCGCTTTTTACTTTGTGAGAGCCAGTGACTTACATTGACTCCTTTCGAGATGTCAAAAGTCTTTGAGGGTCCATCTTGCGCGTTTAGAGTACTTGCTATGGGCAAGAGAGAAAGTAGCAAAATTACGTTGACTATTTTCATAAGTATCTTTTGCATCAAGATAGTATACGGTAGGCATAAGAATTAAGCTTGGTAGAGAGGAAATTAATGTGGATATCTTTTGCTGGAAATGAAGAGAATTTGGCCCAAGAAATGACTTTCTAAGCTACTTGTCTACTCTTCAATAGAAAATTTAATTTCTCCCATATCGCCTGCGTCCAGACGATAGGATCCGACTGCAGCTGGATGTATCGTACCCAATGCTCCGCAAATGATGACCATTCCAGGCTCAAGTGTGATGTCTTGCCGATGGGCAAATTGACTCAACCACAGTGCCGTCTCAGCCGGTCCAGTCCAGTTCTCCTTTCCAGAGGCATCGTGCTGATGATCACCATCCTTATAGAAGGCATACGAGATCTCATCCGGATATGGAGTTACGGG
>CAJQNM010000118.1 GCA_905479665.1 uncultured Saprospiraceae bacterium | reverse complement strand
CCCGTTTGGCAAAATCCATGCACATCTCCACCACCGCATTGTCCTTGCGCGAACCATAAGGTGACTGATTAATCACGGCTGGTAGGAAGTCGCCACGGTGTGCAAAAATCACCACGGGTCGTTCTCCCAAGGAATCGCCTGCAGGTTCGTATACATCCATAAAGAGGTCTTCTGGTAACGGAGTCTCAGAGAGGCCCAGAATGATTGAAATAATACTCACATTGGTGCCGTACTGGACTCCATCGGTGACCGTCACTTCATCAAATATCTTATCCATGTAGCGCTCCTGAGCAGCAAGGGTACCCAAAGCCATCAGGGCAATAAAAGTAGTGTAAAGCAGTTTCTTCATGATTTGTTTTGTTTTTTTTTTAGATTGAGATGGTCCAAGATACAAAGACGAAACGACCCACGGCCGGGCCTCCGTAAAGTCCGTTTTGTTGGCGATTGAGGATGTTTGAGCCACTGATTTTGAAAATGCCCAGCTTGTCAAATCCTTTCCCAACGGAGGCATTAAGAAGTACCTGCGCGGGAATCCTTCCAGTAAATTGTGGTGAACTTTCAAATTCATATCCCTCCACCCAGCGGAAGCTCACACCATAGCCCCAATGTTTGATGCCAGCCCACTCAAAATCATATGCACTTAGGCCCAGATTAAATTTGTGCTCGGGGGTGTTGTAGGCGGGAATGAGTGGATCGTCGCTGTCCAGAAATATCTTATTCCAAGAGTAGTTTCCGGTGAGACGAGTGAACTGATTGATGAAGTAAGTGAAGCCTGTAGAGAAACCAGTGGTGATGGTAATGTCCTTGGCATTGGCAGCAAAACGATAGACATTGGGAATGCCCGGAAACCCCTGAAAGAAAGGCACTTCCAAACCAATTTTATAGCCGATAAAATCTTCGTATCGGTTCAGATAGAGGGTGGAATTAATATCCAATTTATTATCAAAAAATCCACCCGAATAGGCCAGTTCGAGGGCCAGTGCTTTCTCGGGTTGAATGGGAGGTTCGTCAAAATACTCCAGCAAGTTTCGGTCCAAGTCATTGTCCAAATATTCTTCAAATGACTTGAGGCTGATCAGGTTTTCATAACCCGTAATATTACCCAATAGGAGTGCCCCTCCTACCCGGAAATAATAATATTGATCAATTAAAGTGGGATTGCGCAAAGCTGAAGACACCGAAAATCGCAGCGAGTGACTTGGCCCCAAAATGTACTGAGCAGATAGTGCGGGGCTGAGCAGGTAGTCGTAGTTCTCATGTTTGTCCAGCCTGATGGCAAGGTTTAATTTGAGGCGATTACTCATCACCTTTTTTTCAAAGCCAGTATACATGCCGTATTCGTAGGTGGTAAACTCTCCGCCGACGGTGTCGCTAAATATGGTGCCTTCTGAATAAGGTGTGTACAGGCGAAAATTAGCTCCGAGGGTAACCTCGTCGACAAAGCCTGGCCTAAATTTATATTCTCCATGTCCGTGATAGAGACGTGATCTATCCACGTATTTGGTGCCGCCCTCTGAGACGTTTGTGCTAGTGATGTCCTGAAATACAGAATCGAAAGCTATCGATCCGGGCACGAGGTAGGCGCCATCCTGACTGGCTCGGGCATCGGCATGCCATTGGGCCAGCAGCTCTGGATTGTCTTCGAGTACTTTGGCGGCCTGCTCAAAATCATAAAAGAAATCGGGAGCTGGTCCGATTTCTGGAAATCCGGGCAGCTCTTTCACTTTCGGATTGATCTGCTGAAACCAATAGTTCTTATAGCTGTTCAGCCAGGTGCCACTGCTACGCCAGCGGTCTTGCAATTTGCCTGCTGTAGAGACAATATCGTAGGTGTCACCTGCATTCTCTCCTGTGGTATAAAAACGCAGAAAAAAACGGTCTTTCTTAGCAATCTCAAACTTGTTTTGCATCGCCCAGACGTCGTTGAGACTGAGCCGATTGTCCAGCTGCATCACAGTGGTACCCCGACCATAGTTGGTGGTGAGGTTAATTTCAAAATCTTCATCAATGAGATAGTGCAGGCCGGCGCTCAATTTGAGATTGTAGCTGTCGTAGTTTGCTAAATCTTCTTCCCAGTATCCCGTACGGTAAAATCGCCACAGGCCGGGATGGCGAAACTGCTCAAACAATGACGTGTAGTTGCCACTGGATTCGTCACCGTATCGACTGATGGCATCATAGCCTCCGGGGTTATCGGCGCCGATGCTGTCACGAATATTTCCAGATGAAGGATTGGCATTGTCGGCGACCCAGTCGTACACTTCCATGTAAGACGCATTTATTTTGACCCCAAATTTATCTTCGCCTTTCTTGTTCTTAAATCCCTTGGCCCAGCGCATGCCTACTTCCTTGTAGGTGCGCTCGCCCATTTTCAATTGTACATCAAGGCCTTGGTGACGAAACGGACTTTTGGTGCGCATATTTACCACCCCATTAAATGCGCCCGGACCAAAGAAGGCCGAGCTCGCGCCAATAATTAAATCGACCCCCTGCACATCGAGTTCGGGGAGGCCCACAAAATTTCCGAGAGGATAATTGAGTCCTGGTGAGGCATTGTCGACGCCATCGATTAATTGCAAAGAGCGTACTGGTGTGCTGCTGTTGAAGCCGCGCGTGTTCACCACTTTGACGCCAAAACTAACGGTGAGCATATCGGCCTCACGCATGCTGCCCAGCACATCATAAAAACTGGACTCTGAGGTGCTCTGGATTTCTTGCAGACTGAGGGATTCGACGGTGAGGGCCAGGTCCTGTTTGAGCCGAGATCCCTCGCCGCGCACCTCGACCGTGGCAAGCCGCAATTGCTCCTGCTCAAGCAGCACGGTGATGGGCTCACTCAGCGTGGTCACCTCCACGTCCTGTTTGAGATACCCCAAGTAGGAGGCTTCCATCGTAAAAGGAAGCGCCGGCAGATCGCTCAATTCGACCGTGCCATCCACATCGGTGCAATCGCCGACATCACTTATCGCGATGGTGATGCACGCTCCGATCAGGATGTCTCGGCTTTCGCTATCTACAATGTTTACGACCAATGATTGGCAAAAAAGCGATGAGCAGGTGCAGAAGCATATGACCACCAGCGGCAATGCCAATCGGCACATCTGCTGAGACGTCTTATTCTTTATCATGATGGCTATGTGTTTAATCACCCGTTTCATCTTTTAGTGCTAAAATCCAGTCGTTTATTAATGCCACCCCTTCGTCGTGGATCATAGATCTTCCGGTCTCAGGCATCGCCACTCCAGCTTCGACAGAGTTCATGCGATACAGGAGAATGGAGTGGTCGGGATCACCGGGTACTATATTGTAGTCAAATCCTCCTGAACCCTGCGCAGCAGAGACTGGCGTTTTCTTCACACCAAGCCGAAAAAGGTCCGTTTGATCGTAATTGAGAAATAAACCGGTATTGCTCGCGGGGCCATCGGGAGTGTGGCAATGGGCACAGTTTATATCGAGATACGACATCGCCCGATCATGAATCGGTTGGTCGGTATCTTGCCAATCGACCATGGCCAAGGTGGAGTGACCTGTCGGTGTGGCCAGATTGAGGTAGCCCTCTCCTGTGAGAAACTCCAGTTGATTTTGCTCTTTTCCGTGGGCCATGATCGTACGATCCAGATTGGCCAATTTCGGGCCAATCGGCATGACCTCCCCTTTTTGCAGATGGCAACCCTTGCAGTCATTGTTGTCCGGAACAATATAATTTACCTGCATGGCCTTGCCCTGCTCATTGAGCCAGGCGATTTCTTTTTTGGCACCGAGTATTTCTAGTAAGGCTTCATCCTGAGCTTCATTCCAGATGTAAGTGGCTACTTTCCAATCGGCATTTTTCTTGACCAGCAAGCGAGTTTCGATCACCCTTTTCCCCAGCGATGGATCTCGCGCATCGTGATGATAAAAGAAATTCTTAATAATGATTGACCCTTCTGGAAAAATCACACGCCCCTGCTCTCCCACTGTCATCTTCTCCCCTTCCGGCAATTTTACAAACCGCGCTTTTTCTGCATAGTCAGTAAAGAGTGCGCTGGACAAATGGTAGGAAAAAATCCCATCGCGGGGATGTAAATTTGATAATTCACCCTGGTAAAAATTCCATGCGGAGAGCTTTTCCGGAAAGAGTGCTGCCTTTTTTGACACAGTCGCTTTCTGTCCACAACTGACGATCAAGACCAGGGCAATAAATAAAATAAATTTACCCACGGTAATAAATTAATTCGGATCGCACTGAAAGGGAGATGCATCAAAACTAGGATTGGCAAATTGGTTGCCGGCATCCATATTGAGAAATCCAGTTTCTGGTTGGTCGATGCAAATATTATTGGGATTTATTCCTTCGGCCATCACAATGCCATCAAAGAGAATGGGTTGCAAAGAGGCTCCGACTTTTTCCAATCCAGCCTGAAGCGCAAGCAATTGTTGAGACCCTTCATGCTCGTAAACCCCCTTGGGAAATTCATCGCCCTTGCTTATGGTGTTGCCGTGAATCTTAACGTGGCGTGGTATCGGGTCAAAATCTGGCCTACTCTGGAGGATGCCTGGATCAACGGTGAGATAACTTAAGATGCCCAGCGTCATAGTATTGTTGTTCTCGATGCGGTTGTCTCGCACTTCCAGATTTGAAGTACGCAGGATCATCACTCCGGTACCGGGAGGCACATTGCCCACCCCACTCACACTGTTTGATGCACGAGCAAAATTGCGCCCATTGTTGTCATGGATATAATTGTCGTAGGCGAGGGTATTTTTCCCGTCGTATTTCAAACCTGGCAAATCAAAAATCAATAGACCTCCAGTATTGTGACAGGACTCATTTCCGTACACTTCGGCGTCCTGCGTATTTTCAATTTCAATGCCCGCAACATTGTACTCGGCCTTGTTATTTCGCACGACTGCACCAAGGGTCTGGCCGACATAAATTCCTGCATCGGAGGCTCCCCGAGCGTAGCTCTGCTCAATGGTTACATTGTGACACAGCACGGGATAAATACCATAGCCACCATTTGCCGAATCAGGCTCACCCTGCCAGACGGTGCCCACATCCTGAATAAGGACATCATGGCATTCGGTAAATTTCAGCAAGTCTCCGCTTGATTCCTGGAGGGTCATGCCCACAATTTCGAGGTCGGTGACATAGTCCAAACGCACACCCTCACCACCCGAATTTTGATCAGAAAAATCCAGGATGGTCTTGTTTTGCCCAGCTCCCCGCAACGCTATTTTCTGCAACTTACCCTTGACCGATAGCTTTTCAAAATGGTAGGTTCCTGCACCCAACACGATTTCGGTGCTGTCTTCAATCTGGATGAACGCTCGCCGAATGTCATCTTCCTGCCCAGGTTCAAAACTCAGCGAATGGAGGTAGGGGCCCAGAGGAGCCTGAGGAGCAGTGCAGTGAAAAAATCCTAGTGCGACAAAAATGAGTAAGCTAGCAGATTTGAGATTTGTCATGGCGAAA
>CAJQNM010000117.1 GCA_905479665.1 uncultured Saprospiraceae bacterium | reverse complement strand
ATGATCCGGTCGAAGGAAAGAACTAGCATTACAAAACAGGCCTCTATCCTCTATCTATACCTGCGACATTGCCACCTGTTGGGTCTTGCTCATAGGCTGTTTCTCGATCAGTTTGCTTCTCGAGCAATCCTGTACTGGATGGTTGGGAATCAGTGGTTCTCTCAAGAGTGAAGTGCTTTGTTGCTCCGGGGCGTTAGATATATCCTGGCAGCTATTCAGGGATGAAATAACCAGCGTAAAGAGGATCGATCTCATTGGATGAAAATAGCAAATTGCGTTTTGCTTGCCCCAAGTTGATTCTGCGAGAGTCTCCAAAATGCATGTCTCCACCCTTCATACGAAGTTGATGCTGAGAGTATCTATGTCATGGATTTTCGTCAAAATTCGGTAACTTTCAGATGCCCCGCCATTCTCGATCAGCCATCGCTCATTAATGTAGGGAATATTAGCGGAGTCGTTTACAACGCTGATAAGCGTTTGACAACGGTTAGTCCTTGTGAGGGGGGGTGGTAATGTGACGGGTATGGAAATGCTATGCTCAATCAAGAAAATGAAATTGAAATACGTAATATACATATTGATAGTAATAAGTCAAACTAATCTTATTGGTCAATCAAAGGAAGCTGAAACAATTAAGGTTGGAGAAAAAATTATGTTATACTCCAGTATTCTTAATGAAGATAGAGAAATATACATTTATCAGCCAAATGGATTTTGGGGATTGGATGAGCAAATGGAAAATCTCCCTGTAGTGTACGTTCTGGATGGAGAAAGCCAGTTTCTTAATACGGTCTCAACAATTGATTATTTAAGTTCTGCACCTTTGGGCAATGATATTTTACCTCGTTCTATAATCGTAGGTATACCAAATACAAATAGAGATAGAGATTTGACTCCAATAAAAGGTATGATAGCAAAGGACTCTTCTTCAATTCAAGTGACCGGTGGTGGCCCGAAATTTCTTGAGTTCATCACTTCGGAATTGATACCATACATTGACGACAAATACGCTACCTGCGATAATAGGACAATTATTGGCCACTCTTTAGGTGGATTGATCGCTTTTGATGCTTTATTAAATAAAAGAGACTATTTCAATAATTATGTGGCAATTGATCCTGGATTTGGGTTCGCAAATAGAAGGTATTTAGATAGGGTATTGGATACTTTAGAGCATTCAGATTTGAATGAGGAGAATCTATTCTTTGCAGCTGCCAATACCAGACCAACTTTCTTAAGTTTAGAGGAATTGCAATATGATACGTCAGATGTCATGGAACTAATTGATAAACCTAATATTGATTTTTTAAACATCAACGAATCAAAGGATTGGCAAATCAATTTATCTCTGAAGTATTACGATGATGAAAATCATTTTTCAGTTCCTTACCGGGCAACGTATGATGCCATGAGATTTTTCTATGGCTTTTACTCGTTTAAAGAAATTATGGACTATTATCATCCTGAGTATTCGAACAGGAAAGATATTGTGTCGTTGATAAAAAAGCACTATAGGAAGATATCTGAAAAGATGGGGTGTGAGTTTATTCCAATGGAGGGCTATATAAATTCCTTTGCATATGGAATGGGTGATTCAGGAAGACACGATTTAGCTATTGATCTTTTTAAGTACAATGCTGAATTGTATCCAAATAGACCAACCGTATTTAATAGTTTTGGCTTCTACTTTATGAATATTGATGCTAGAACGGAAGCAATAGAACAATTTGATATATCTCTTGGATTGAAGAACGATGAAAATATACTGGAATTTAGAAATCAATTGTATAGAGAAATGAATGAGCATAACAAGCGATGATGATGGCAGCTGGGCTATCGCCGCAGTCCCGCATGCCGCCATGACGTTACCACCAAAAAAATATGGTTCAAGACAACACAAGCAGATTCTCAAATCGAGTCAAAGATTACATAGAGTTTAGACCCACATATCCAAAGGACATGGTTAGGGTCCTAAGCCAAAATATAGGATTCAACAACACTAAAGTTGTTGCTGATATTGGTTCTGGAACAGGTATTTCATCCGTTCCTTTTCTTCAAAACGGAAATATGGTCTATGGAGTTGAACCCAATAATGAAATGAGAGAAGCTCAAGAAAATTTGCTGAGAGGTTATAGGAATTTTGTTAGCGTAAATGGAACAGCCGAACACACAAAATTAAAGCCAGAGAGTGTAGGTCTAATATTTTGCGGACAATCTTTTCATTGGTTTGACAAGCAACAAAGCAAGAAAGAATTTTTGGATATCTTAGAGAAAAGTGGAAATATTGTCCTTGCATGGAATTCAAGATGCTCAAGAACAGATTTTCAGAAGGGATATGAACAGATTCTCGTAAGCACCATAGAAGAATATGGAAATGCAAGACATAGAGACATTGAAGACCTTGGAATCAAAGAGTTTTTTAGCCCAAAGAGCATGCAAACTGTAACGCTGAAAAATGAACAAATATTTAATTTGAATGGCCTAAAGGGAAGACTAAAATCATCCTCATACTGTCCAAAAGAGGGAGAGGATTATGAAAATCTAATGGAAGGAATGGAGAAGTTATTTGAAAGACATAAGGTGGACAATAGCATAGTGTTTAATTATGACACGAAAATATACTGGTGCTAACAAGCTGCGACCACGATCATGCCTCCTCACGTCGGAACTGCGGATGCAGCCAAGTCGCCAGTGGCAATAAATGTAAAAAATGAGACGACAAATTATCGCTTTAGGTGGAGGAGGGTTTTCAATGGAACCAGAAAATCCATTACTAGATAATTATATATTAGAACAATCAGATAAACAAATACCAAAAATTTGCTTTATTGGTACCGCAAGTGGAGATTCGATCAATTACATCGATAGATTTTATTCGAGATTCAGAGAGAAGAACTGCTATCCTAGTCATTTGTCCTTATTTAAGGGCCATACGGACAAAATTGAAGAATTTATTCTCCAGCAAGATATAATATTTGTAGGAGGAAGGAATACAAGAAATATGTTAGTGCTTTGGAAAGAATGGGGATTGGATGAAATGATAATAAAAGCATATTCTGATGGAACCATTTTAAGTGGACTAAGTGCTGGAGCTATATGTTGGTTTGAGGAAGGATTAACGGATTCTGTTCCTACTCAACTTAACAGATTAAAGTGTTTAGGTTTATTGAAAGGTAGTAATTGTCCGCATTTTGATGGCGAGCCTGAACGGCAGAATATGTATAGAGATAAAATAAGAACTGGAGAGATGAAATGTGGATTTGCTTGTGACGATGGTGTGGGTTTGCATTATATTGCCGAGAAATTAGAAGCAATTATATCCTCACGCGAGAGTGGGTGTGCATACGGTTACGAAATGAAAGACAACGTCTTATGTGAGGAAAAAATTGAACCAATGAGACTTGATAAATGAAAAAAGCCACTAACACTGTATATGAACATCTACTACAGATCAGGGTGCGCAAGGATTGTCAACAATGTCACGAAGCTGGCAATAGTCCTGTGGATCATTGAGCGCAGCCAAACGCGTGCTGTGGGTAGGCTGCGAAGGATGGGTATGTAGCTGTCCTCAGTGTTTAGTTGATTTACTGAGGGATTACTATCGGGGGAATGGACTGTATTTGTTTAAAGTTGGTTCGGTGAGAGACTGCATATGACATGTTTCCACCCTTCATTCAAAGTTGATGCTGCGAGCATCCATGTCAGGGATTTTCGTCAAAATTCGGTAACTTTCAGATGTCCCGCCATGCTCAATCAGCCATCGCTGATTAGGGTACCTACGCTAGGCTCTGAACGAGGCTCAAAGTGATTGATTTTTGATTCTCGATTTAGAGCATTTACTGCTTTTCGGTTGTAAACCGAAATGAAGATCCGGTGGATCATCAAAGTAACTGACCCTGCCTTTTGCCGCAGGCAGGCGCGAACAGCGGGTGGGTGGCGATGGAACCTAGCTCCGAGTCCTCGCGGACTCGAGAGTCGAGGGATCCGAGCTAGGTAGCTGAGAAGTAACGAAGTATAAACTGGAAAGCGATTGTTTGGAAATTTCAAGGAAATTTTGTTGAGTTCGTGAACGAGTTTTAGGAGGTACCCAATGATGTTGGGAATATTGCGGATTCGTGTACAACGGTTGTAAGCGTTCATTCACTTTTAGTCCTTGTGTGGCGGAATGGGAATTTGATGGGTGGGGGTATATTAATGTTTGATAACAGCAGAAAGAAAGCTATATAATTGCAAAAATAATAAAGCATTTGGAGATGCACATGCAGGTGGTTATCAAGAGATCATTAGAATCAAAATCAATTAATTAGCGAATACGAGAAAAGGAATGGAAATGAAAGAGAATATGACAAATTACATAGACGGATTCGTTCTTCCCGTACCACGAATTCACCTGAACGAATATAAGCGTGTGGCTGAAACGGTTGCAATGATTTGGAAGGAATACGGCGCACTGGCCTACTTTGAGTATGTCGGTGAGGATTTGTATTTGGAAGGTACAGGTTCTTTCCCGGACTTCGTAAATGCAAAAGAGGATGAAGCCATTGTATTTGGATGGGTTGTATTCGATTCGCGAGAGGCGCGTGACCTGGCAAATGAGCGGGTCCCGGCCGACCAGAGAATGAAGAATTTAATTGCACCATTGACCGATCCGTCAAGAATGATTTTTGATGCCAAGCGGATGGTTTACGGTGGATTCCAACCGCTCGTCCAATCAAATCTTAGTAAGGCTAAATAAACTAGTAGACGTAAGTTAGAAACATCGTCATGTTGTGTCGGTTCGATAGAAAGTATGCCGTTGTCCAACAATTTTCATGATCTTCATACCTCCCGTTCGGACGACATGCCACATACTCTATTTTTGATCTTGATTCCTACATAGCAATTAAATTAATTTTGCCAGTTTTATCGTTTTATCTAAACACAGGAGTGACTAGAAGGCTCATCTCATGCTGAAGATTGCTGTGTGATTCCCGTGCTGAGCGGGAGCATGGTCCTGTGGCCCTTGAAGTGAAAACTACCGCGGAGAGGGAGGACGACCCTGTTTCGGATAGATCAAGTCTTACCCTAGGAGGCTGTTGAAATACTAACTCTGATTCGTTCGCGGCTTCTTTTGCCCGCATACTTCACCAAAAATACTCGATATAGCTCGGCTATTTCTGCGTTTTTTGGCTCGTCTGCAGCTAAAATAAGCTAGCGAGCCAAATTGAGCCAGTAATTCAACAGCCTCCTAGG
>CAJQNM010000116.1 GCA_905479665.1 uncultured Saprospiraceae bacterium | reverse complement strand
ATGATTACGCTGATAATGATGCATCCTTGACTTTCGTCGGTAGCGCTTCTGAATCACTAATGATCACCGTGAAGGTGATTGATGATGCTAGGGTGGAGGATAATGAACTCTTTGATGTGGCTTTGGGAGCGGTCTCCATGCTCGCTACAGGCATTGATGTTAATGACATTTCCACCACTGGATCGCCGACCAGCGGTACCATCAATAATGATGATTTTAGTGAGATTCTATTATCGGGCAACACCATCGAAATCGCCGATGGAGATATCACTCCTCTATTACTCGATGGGACTAATTTCGACACCATCTGCAATTTGGATATGACCATGGATTCATTCTATATTAAGAATACGGGTGATGGCTTGCTGGAAGTGGACCAAGTTACTTCCATGGCCTTGGGTGCTAGTTCCGGATCATTCCAAGTCTCAGCACCGAGCTATATGTTGGGCGATACCATAAGTAAAGGGGATTCGATCCTATTGAAAATCGTATTTGCACCTTTGATCCCAGGAGAAGATTCTGCGACCATCACCATTGATAATAATGATGTAGATGAAAATCCCTACACTTTCGTAGTTAGGGGTTACGGGCAGACTGCGCCAGATCCCGCTTCTGCAGGTACAGATCAAATGGTTTGTAACAGTACGTCGACCCTTCTTCAGGCTGTCGATCCCGCAGTGGGAGAGGGAGCCTGGTCTATCATTTCAGGCCTTGGGGGCAATGTGGGGAACACCTCTAGTCATGCATCCTCCTTTGATGGCGTTATTGGTGAAACGTATGTTCTAAGGTGGACAGTGACCAACTCGCCATGCCCACCTGTTTATGACGAGGTCACTGTCAGCTTTGATGATACACCCGATATGCCTAGTGCCATTACTGGGCCCACGGTACTTTGCCCGTCCCTAAATAATCTTCCATTTAGCGTGGCCGCGCAGGGACCTACGGTCACTTATAATTGGAGTTTTAGTGATGGCTCTGCCAGCATAGCAGGAAATGGAAGCACTGATGTACAAATCACCTTTGATGACACTTTTGCAGGCGGCACCTTGTCAGTCACAGCGACTACCAATTGTGGAACATCGATAGCACAGACACACATCATTACCAAAGGATCTGACAAATTATGCGCGTTGACAGGCTGCCTATCAGAGGCTGAGGCCCTGATTATAGATGACGTTTTTCTAAATGCCATCGGAGCAGTCGAAGTTTATCAAAATTATAATGTGATCGAGAGTGATGCCACCGTAGAGGCGCTTAGAAACATCATTTTTAAAGCGGGTAATAGTATTCAATTACTTCCTGGATTTAATGTGGAATTAGGTGCTACTTTTATTGCTGAGATTGAGGCATGTATGGAAGTGCTAAGTAGCCGAGAGTAATGAGAATTGAATATGGGTGCAGTGCAGATCTGCGATTACGCATCATTGACACTTGTTCTTGTCGAATCCGTAGTTAATTATTTGAAGAACTGCATCCGTTTTGAGGTGTTTTGTTGTACTACGGAAGGAGCCTCTGTCATCAAATTTGAAGGTTGTTGCATGAGTAGTAGCGGACTTACGCTCACTAATTTTTCAGTTCATCACCGACTTTGATTTTATATTTACACTCATTTACACTTTCCTTTAAGTACTTAAACCGCTATTACTTATATACACATTGTTGGGCAATCGTTTTTATTTTTCAATTGGCAATTCTAAAATATTAGCCTTCTGATAAGATCAAGTATTTTCAAATACTGATTCTTTTTGGTTAATGCAATCTGCATTAAAGTTGTGGGTTATTGAGTCGTTGGAATCTTTGGGCTGAAAGGAACAGGAACCAAGGAAAGCCAAAATAAAAGAATGAAATATTAAATTTTTCACATGTGACCAGGATTCTCAGGATAAAAGGATAAATAGGATAAACTCGGAACGGTTCTCGTGAATTCAACCGGTCAAACAACTCGCGCCCAAAATCATGCAAATCCCAAAATCAAGAAAATCCTGGTTCAGACAAAAAGGTGAACAAGATCACTTCATCGTCTGAATCAGGATTCTCAGGATAAAAGGATAAAAAGGATAAACTCAGAACGGTTCTCGTGAATTCAACCGGTCAAACAACTGGCGCCCAAAATCATGCAAATCCCAAAATCAAGAAAATCCTGGTTCAGACAAAAAGGGTGACAAGATCACTCTCTCTTGGCAGAATGCCTTTCACTGACCACACCTACAAATTCCTCCGATTGAGCTCCTTCACCGCATGATCTACTGCACGCGCAGTGAGCGCCATATACGTAATCGATGGATTGACGCAAGACGCGGAAGTCATGCACGCACCATCGGTGACAAAGACATTTTTTACGTCATGACACTGGTTCCATTTGTTGAGCACGGACGTCTTCGGATCGCGCCCCATTCGTGCGGTGCCCATCTCATGGATGCCAAAGCCTGGGTAGCTGGTATTGTCAAACGAAGTGACATCTTTTCCTCCGGCAGCATCGAGCATATCCATGGCTTCTTTGATGGCATCCTTGCGAATGGCTGCCTC
>CAJQNM010000115.1 GCA_905479665.1 uncultured Saprospiraceae bacterium | reverse complement strand
TAAAATGCTGCCACCCGAAAATTGACTACTGGGGTCAATGGCCAAGACGGCTACCTTTTCCCCTTTCTCAATCATTGACAAGCCGATCCGCTCGATCAGGGTACTCTTGCCCACTCCCGGAGGCCCAGTAAATGCGATAACAAACGCACTGCTGCCGTGTTTCTCGCACAACTCAAGCAGCAATTGAGCCTCTGCTTGGTCCTGCGCACGCCTGCTCTCGACCAAAGTGATGGCCTTACTTAATATAAATCGATCACCAGATCGGAGGCTTTCAAATCGATCACGCGGAGACTTCACGTTGTTAAGGGTTTTGATTGACTACGAAGTGTGATATATCTATATATGTATATAATTGGTAATCAATTATTTAATTTCAAATAAAGTGTTAAGGCCCTCAAGTGGAATCAAGTCCTCGTTAAACATTGATTAACGGGTGACTATTGTTTCCATCTGATCCATAAATATCCTTCTTTGTGTGGTCAGAACCAACTTCTGACTCTGAACGATTGGGGCTGGCTACTCGGTTTTATCTTTCATTGAATATTACCAACGACTCTCTTACGGTCAGCCCTTTTATCCTTGCCTAAGTCATCAAGATGCCTAAATTCTTGCACTTGCCGGACTGAACCAATTGGTGTTTAAATGGTTACCTTTACTTAGGATTAGAATAAATCTAAATAAGAGGAAATGAGTCAGCGGTTAATTTATCTTGACAATAATGCAACTACCCCCGTAGATCCGCGGGTCGTAGACACTATGATACCCTATTTTTATGATAAACCAGGCAATGCAGCTAGTCGCAGTCATCCTTTTGGATGGATGGCCGAAGAGGCAGTCGACTATGCGAGAGAGCAGGTTGCCAATCTAATCGATGTAGATCCCAAGGAAATCATTTTTACCAGTGGTGCAACGGAGGCAGACAATCTCGCTTTAAAAGGTGTCTTCGAAATGTATCGGCGCAAGGGGAATCACATCATCACAGCAAAGACTGAACATAAGGCCGTCATTGACGCCTGTCAGAAAATTGAGAAGCTGGGTGGAGAGGTGACTTATCTTGATGTTAAAGATGATGGGCTGATTGACTTGGATGAGTTGGAGAAAGCGATCACGGACAAGACCATTCTGGTATCCATTATGTGGGCCAATAATGAGACTGGAGTGATCCAACCGATGAAGGAGATCGGAGCGATCTGTGAGAAGCATGGCGTGCTTCTCATGAGTGATGCTACCCAGGCTGTTGGCAAGGTCCCAGTTCACCCCAAGGAAGTAGGTATACATCTTATGGCATTTACTGCCCATAAAATGTATGGCCCCAAGGGAGTAGGAGCCCTCTTTGTAAATCGAAAAAAACCTCGTGTAAAGGTCACCGCCCAAATGGATGGAGGGGGACACGAAAGAGGTATGCGATCTGGGACACTCAATGTGCCAGGCATTGTTGGTTTTGGCAAGGCAGCCGAGTTGGCTAAGAAAGAAATGGCGCAAGATGCTGAGCGTGTTTCCAAATTGCGAGATCGACTTGAGCAGAGCTTAGTAGATCGACTTGAGGAAGTGTACGTCAATGGCAATCCCAATAGTCGGATGCCACACGTCGCCAATATCTCGTTCAAACATGTAGAGGGAGAAGGATTGATGATGACATTCAATCAAAATATTGCACTTTCATCAGGAAGTGCCTGTACTTCGGCATCGCTTGAACCTTCCTATGTATTGATCGCGATGGGTCTGGGTGATGATCTTGCCCACAGTTCGCTTCGTTTTAGCTTAGGAAGATTTACTACTGATGAAGAAATTGATTTCACCATTGATGCAATCGCAAATGGCGTCAATCATATGCGTGATCTAAGTCCCATTTGGGAAATGTACAAAGAGGGTGTTGATCTGGAATCCGTAGAGTGGAGCGAGCATTAATTAAAATTAGACAAATAGTAAAAAAATAATAGACATGGCTTATTCTGAAAAAGTTCTCGAACATTTCAAAAACCCCCGCAATGTTGGAACGCTCGATAAGAGCAAAAAGACAGTCGGTACTGGATTGGTGGGCGCACCAGAATGTGGCGATGTAATGCGTCTGCAAATTGAGGTAGATGAAGCTACTGGAAAGATAAGCGACGCAAAGTTTAAAACCTTTGGATGTGGCTCTGCCATTGCATCATCATCATTAGCGACTGAGTGGCTGAAGGGTAAATCTGTCGATGAAGCCATGACCATTGACAACATGGACATCGTAGAGGAGTTGGCTTTGCCCCCGGTAAAAATTCATTGCTCAGTCTTGGCGGAAGATGCGATCAAGAGTGCCATCAAAGACTATCAGGATAAAAACACTGTATTGGCAGAAGCAGTGGTGGCTGAAGAAGTAAAATGATTCGAGTAGCTGATAGCGCCAAGAGTAAGATCGAGCAGATCAAATCCTCTGGAAGCATTGCAGAAGACTTTTTTATTCGAGTTTCTGTGGTGAGTGGAGGTTGCAGTGGTTTGTCTTACAAAATGGATTTTGACAACGAGAATCAAGAAAACGATCAGATCTTTGAAGACCAAGGTATTAAGGTAGTCACAGATCTAAAGAGCTTCCTCTACTTGTTTGACAGTACACTTGAGTTCTCAGGAGGCCTGGACGGAAAAGGATTCTATTTTAGCAATCCGAACGCAACACGCGAGTGCGGTTGTGGCGAAAGTTTTGCCGTCTAAGCAAAAGAACCGTCTTGTTTTCTTGTTCTGCTATTTTCGCCAGCCCCCTTCCCTTGACTTAACCTTAGTTGGCAACGTTCAATCAGTTTTTGCCAGGAGGTGCTGCAGTTTTAACTGGGTTTCGGCTGCAACCAACAGTTTTGCACTTTGGCTGGCTCTTTTCTCAAGTAAATGACCCCAGTGGACAGTATCCTCCCAAAAGAGAGCTTTCAATTCTGCCAGAGCGGTAGGACTGTAGTCTCGAATCTTGTCCAGAAAGCGCACTAAGTAGTCATCTAGCTGCTTTGTTGTGTCGAATACCTCCTGATAGAGGCCCTTCTGTTTTGCCCACTCGGGAGTTTGCCATTCCGAACAGTTGATCGACAATTCTGCAAAAGCGGATAAGCCCATTTTGCGTTCCACTGCAGGGCCGATCACAAAGGGACCAATGCCTATCGAAAGTTCACTTAATCTGACCAAGGACCACTTTGTTGCCAAGCAATAGTCCATGGCAGCAGCCAAACCAACGCCGCCTCCCACAGCTTTGCCCTGCAAACGGCCGATGACCAATTTGCCACAGGTACGGATGGCATTAATGACCTCTCCAAATCCATTGAAAAAAGCCTGCGCCTCTTCAAAATCTTTGAGGCCTGCCATCTCGTGTAGATTTGCACCAGCACAAAAGGTGCGATCTCCACCACTCTGAATGACCAGTGCCTTGGTGACTGGGTCACGACCGAGCTCCCAGATGGCCTTTGCCAGACGATGCAGGAGCACCGATGGTAGAGAGTTGTGATTTGGGTGTGAAAAAGTAATCCAACCAATCTCTTGCTCGACCCTGGTTTCGAGGCTTCCAGGGGAGTCTTGTTCACTGATCATGGGCTTAATACTGTGCAGTAATTCTGTATGACTAGTCTCTGCCAGAAAAAATGGCGAGTAAACGCAAGATTTCAATGTAGATCCAGACGAGTGTGATGAGCAGACCCATGCCAGCAAACCACTCCATATATTGAGGGGCCCCTTGCTCTTCCCCTTTTTCGAAAAGGTCGAAATCAAGCAGTAGGTTGAGCGAGGCAATCGCCAGGATGCCGAGACTGATGATCAGACCCAGGGGAGTGGCTTCGTGCAAATGGGGTATGTTGATGCCAAAGAAACTCAGACCGATAGACACCATATACAAAATAAAGATGCCGGAAGTCGCCATCATAATTCCTGTGCGAAACGATTTCGTCACCTTGATCAGACCCGATTTATAAAGTGCTAACATCGCAAAGAAAACGCCAAATGTGAGGGATACTGCCTGTAAAATGATGCCTTCAAAGGCCATCGCGTACATGGCCGAGATGCCTCCCACAAAAAAGCCTTCGAGACCCGCATAGATCGGTGCAAGGATTGGAGATTTTTCCATTTTACGCGAAGCAATGATCACCACGATCAAACCACCGATGGCTCCTCCCCAGGTCAGGAAATTACTCGGATAGGTATAAGAGAAAGCTGCGGCAGCCAGCATGATGGCACCAAGAATAAAGGACTTGTTGACTGCACCAGATACGGTCATGCGTTCTTCCAACGCTCCCGCACCAGCATATGTAGTTTGGACAAATGTTTCCTCCTTCAGATAAGGATTGGAAGATTCGAATATGCCCTTCTTTCTTCTCGTTTTTTGCATCAATTAGTTTCTTTAATAGCTTAACACCAAAAGGTACTCAAAAAGTTTACTTGGAGATGATATTTTAGAGGCCCTGAGCACGATATTTATCGATCGCTTCCTGAATTTTTTCAACCCGGTTTTCGGGGTCAGGATGGGTGCTGGAAAATTCAGGTTTGCGAGAACCTCCCCCTGCTGCAGCCTTTAGGATTTTCATTACGCCCACCATTTCCTCAGGATTGTATCCAGCCTCCAGCATCAACCGGACCCCCAGATCATCAGATTGCAGTTCTTGGTCCCGTCCAAATTTCATGGATACCAAATTGCCTATATAGCGTGCTACTTCACCTGATCGTTGCGAAGCAGGATTGTACGGATCGTAGGTGGCCATGACTGCGGCTCCAGTCAGCCCCTGAATCAGTTCTTGCTTTGACATCCGCTCAGCAGAGTGACGAGCAAGAACATGTCCAATCTCGTGTCCCAGTACGCCAGCGAGTTGATCTTCAGTTTCCAGCCGATTGAAAAGTGCAGCAGTAATAAAGATTTGGCCACCTGGTAGGGCAAACGCATTTACAGTGCGCTGATCGCGTAAGAGATGAAAATCATAGCGATAGGGAGATTGGCGAGCAATCGTATTGTCGACAAGTTTCTGACCCACTCCCTTGACTAGCGCCTGTGCGTTTTGATCCGGATGTAGGCCACCATGCTGGTTTGCCATGCTGGGCGCACTCTGCAGACCAATGGCTATTTCCTGATCGACTGACATTCCGATGTGTTGCTTTTCATTGGTGATCGGGTTGATTTGAGTAGTTCCCAAATATTTGCAAACTGCAAATCCCACCATCACCAGTGCAATGAGCAATGTGCCACCAATGGTATTTCTACGGCGTGGCCTGCCGTATCCCTGATTTCTGTATGCCATTCTGAACTGTTATTTACCGAGTCTCACCTTCGGCTTTAAAGATACCTAAAGAAAAAGGAGACTCGCAGCTTGCGAATCTCCTTTTTCTGTTCCTAGA
>CAJQNM010000114.1 GCA_905479665.1 uncultured Saprospiraceae bacterium | reverse complement strand
CTTGTGCCATCAGCACCATTCCTCTTAGAACCTTCCATTTCTGGTTAATTAGTGTAGCCGTTTTCCCAGAGGTCCTGATAGAGTCCGTCGTATGAATGAATGTACTTGGGTTGGCTGATAATGCTGTTCCACTGTTCGCTTATGACATCACTGGTTTGAAGTCTGGCATCAATATCACGAAAGGTTGGATTATTCTTCCACATGTCATTATTCTTCCAGTGACAATTGATGTAACTGATTGCTTTCACTACATCAGGATTTTCGTCAATCATATTGAAAAATGGCAAGAACCATTTTTCCCATGCCTCCTTTGCCTGGTCCGGATTAGAAAGGATCGTCTCCTTAGTATCACCATCAAATTTTGTTGTAAAGTCCGAAATGTTTGGTGTTGCTTCAGCAATGAAAACAGGTTTTCCTTTGGTCCTGGCAAACTCGATCATACTCTGCTCGTTCCACCTGGAGAAAAAGGAAAACCCACACCAGTCCACATACTCGTCGCCAGGGTACCACTGCTCCAGCATGTCAAGATTGGAGGGCCAACCTGTCGATTGCCATACAAAGGCAACATTCTCAACGTGCAGGCTATCAAATTTGTCTTTCACCCTTCTGAAGGACTTTATGTAATTGAGCCGATCATAGTGATTCCATGTGTGACCGTCAAACTCATACCCTAACCGTAAAAAGACAGGTCTATTCCCCAGGCCCTTAAGGAAATCACCTAAATCAAGAATGGTGGAATCCAACGATCCGGTTGCTAGATTTTCTTCCTGATTCACAAAATCGATTCCAATGGCCAATGCCATATTATTGAAATGCTGCAATTGCAGGGACATATTGCTATACCCATCTCCCCATGTATCAGTCTTCCAGACGCCTTGAAGACCACCATTGAATGAGGTGTAAGCAGTCCATCCTGCAGGCTTTCTAAAGTGATCCATGTAGCCGTTCTTAAAACCAGGCACGCCACCTATGGCTTCCAGTTCCTGGCCTACAAACAGGAGTACTTGTCCATCTTCCGGTTCAAATTTGGCCATACTGCCTTCTTGAACTTCGCCGCTGAGGGATGGCGACATGCTTGATGCATTGCTCGTGCAGCCAATGGAAAATGCTATGAGCACTGAAATCAGGACAAAGCCGATGGCGCAAGATAATTTATGCCTTGGGTTCATAGTTGTTTTTAAGATTATTGATTCGTTCATCTACTATTGAGACTATGGATGAAAACTGGATCATCCAGCTCCATCACGTAAAAATTCTCTTCAACATCATTTTTATTAAGAAAGTCATAATTATCATGAGTATCAATAATCCTGAATTAAGTAATAATCTCACGTTGTTTTCACCTCAGCATAGTCAATACATAGTTATGCAGTTATTTAATTGAAGCCAGGATTTTGAGCGAGTATATCCTCCCCAGATGCATCTGTACCCGCTACCCTTATTTCCTTTAGAGGTATGGGTAAAAGTTCGTCTCTTCCGACCGAAAAACCTTCCAATTCTGTAGCAGCGTCACCCCATCTAACGAGATCATGAAATCGATTCCATTCAGTGGCCAATTCAAGCCGTCTCTCCAACTTGATTGCTTCAAGGGAAAGTGGTTTTGAGGTAAGGTCTACCCGAGTTCTCACCTCATCGAAAGCAGCCTGGCCATTTCCACTTGCACCCATTGCTACAGCCTCAGCAAGAATCATAAGGACCTCAGAATATCTCATGACCTTATGATTGAGCGGTGAAAGTTGGAGTCCTCCGGCTGCATATGTTTCCAATTCCTCAGGAGTGAGGAAATACTTTCTGGAATAAGCAAAATCATCACCGTATAGCTGGCCTCCCGATTCAGGGCTATTTGCCCAACTGTCTAAAAAACCCTCAGGTATAGGGTTAAATCCGGCATCTGTTAAAGCCTCGGATTCAAAAACATCTCCATCCATCATGATGGTGGCTTCTCTGCGTATTTGATCCCCTTCATTTTGAAAAGCCTCAATCAACTCAGGAGTAGTTAAGTTATAGGACCAACCAAATACATTGGTACCATCAAAACTTGGAGAAAAGAACTGGGCGGTAAGACTGCTTTGTGAATTTACACTCCACTGTCCGGCTGCAGGATCCCCTGTGTAGCTGATCTCCCAGATTGACTCTATTCCAAATTCATTTGCAATACTGAAATTTGAAGCATAGTCCTCCTCAAGATCATATACACCAAGATCAATCACTGCCTGAGCAGCATCGGCAGCAGCCTGCCATTTTCTCTGATAAAGAGATACTTTGGCCAGAAGTCCCAAGGCAGCCCCACGTGTGGTTCGAAAGAACTGTCGTTCATCACCTCGAGTAATGGGAAGATTCTCAGATGCTGTGGTCAAATCCAATTCTATTTGAGCATAAATCTCTTTAGCTGACTTTCGCTTCATAGTTTCCGGAATGGCCGGATCAAATTGTTGATCTTCGGTAGCCAGAGGAACCCCTCCAAAGTTTCTTACAAGCTCAAAGTAAAAGTAAGCGCGCAAGAATTGTGCTTCAGCAAGAAATTCATCTGCAAGACTTGCCCCCAAGACTTCTGCATCTACCTCCAGTAGGCCTTGTATGATGATATTTACACGATTTATTCCAGCGAAGTACTTGGCCCAGATGCCCTGAACATTGACATTTTCTGAAGTTAAATCGACAAATGTTTCAAATCCGTGACTATGAGGTTGGAAGAAGTGATTTTCAATAATGACGTCATCTGATCTGACATCTGTGAAGATGTAGTTCATGCAATAGCTGTCCCCAAACGCGGGATTGAACTCCCAGCGCAGCGGCTGATATGCTGCAGTCATCAAAAGTTCGATAGTGCCTGCATCAGAAAAAACGACAGACGGCAATGGATCTGTAATTGGCTCTTGATCCAGGAAATCCTCACAAGAAACAAATGCCGTGAGAGTGAAGAAAAGCGAAGTGCTAATTAATATATTCTTCATCTCATTTAGACTTTAAAAAGTGAGTTGTAAGCCACCTGTGATAGATTTTGCGATAGGATAGAAACCCCGATCCACACCAATGTCGAGAGGAGAATTATTGATGCCGATCTCAGGGTCATACCCAGAGTAACCGGCAAAAGTGAGTAAGTTGTTGCCACTGATATAAACCCGCATGGAATTCAACTTAAGCACTCCAAGGAGTGACTTAGGCAGGGTATATCCGAGCGTAACATTTCTCAGCCTCAGGTAGCTACCGTCTTCAATGTAATAGTCAGAAAATTCATGATTGACCACTTCCAAAGCAGAAGGACGTATCACATTCGAGTTAGGATTTTCTATGGACCATGCATCCAGCACTTGCTTGGTACGATTGGAGTATTGAAATCCATAACCCATAGAGGCGTTTACCACATCATTTCCCTCTGTACCGGAGGCAAAAACAGTCAGGTCAAATCCTTTGTATTTCAGCGTCAGGTTAACACCATAATTGAAGTCAGGGAAGGGGTTGCCAATGAATGTCCTATCATCATCTGTTATTTCGCCATCATTATTTATATCAAGGTATATTGGATTTCCTGCATCATCCAGGCCCGTGAATTTCAATCCATAGAAACTCGCAATCGGATAACCTTGATCCGTTCTGGTCAGCGCTGGTGCATCTTTGAAAACACGGGTGCTTGCACCGTCTATCGCCTGCCCACTACCCAAATCCGTTACTTCGTTTTTATTGAACCCAACGTTGAAATTGATAGTAAAGGCAAGCTCCTCACCGAACTTATCTCGATAGGTTGTCAAAACCTCAAATCCTTTGTTACTCACTGAAGCGGTGTTTCTTATAGGATCGCCTTCACCGAGAATTTCCGGACTGGGTAAATTGATTAACATATCACTGGTATTCTTTACATAATAGTCCAGCGTAATCCCAACTCTATTTTCAAATAGATCCATATCCAGCCCTAAGTTGGACTGTGATACCTCTTCCCATTTTATGTTAGGGTCGGCCTGGATAAAACTTAGACCATTGAGCGATCTATTGAATCGTGGAATGTGATCGTAATTTGGGATATTGTCAATCCCATTCACGCCCCAGCTAGCCCGTAATTTTATAAGACTAAATAGGTCATTGTTGATCATGAATGGTTCTTTGGATACCACCCAGCCGGCAGAAAAGGATGGAAAATAGCCTCGATTGTTATTTGGCCCGAATCGGGAGGAGGCATCTGACCTCACTGTACCGCTAAACAAGTATTTTTCTCGGAAGTTATAAACCAGTCTTAAATATGCAGATTGCACGGTGGACCTACCTGCATTTGGAATAAAGTAAGTGATGCGATCGAAATCCTTGACGTTTGAAAAATTAACCTCCTCAAATGAATTGGGGAAAAAATCCGTAGCGCCGACTCCATTGAATGAAAATTCCTGACTCAGTGCACTTACACCAGCTATTGCGCTAAAATTGTGAGCTGAGTTTATTTTGGTGTCATAGCTCAGGAATGATTCTCCCTGATAAAACAATTCATTAAAGTTGGTTTCCGAATAGCTATTGATTTCGTTCAAATAGCCCTGATCCGGATAGTCAAACCTTTGACCGAAAAATCTGGAAAAGTTTTCACGGGTCATGTATCCACCGGATGCATTTACTTTTAATCCATCCAATATCTCCCAGCTTAGAAGGGCATTCGCGTATAAGACATCTTGGCGGGAGACATTTCTGCTATGGGTTAATCCTAATATGGGATTGCCAAATTCAGCAATGGCGTTGAGCGGCACCCCTTTGTAATTCAGATCAGGACCTTGTCGTCCGTTGTTAAACGGATTACCATTTTCGTCATGCACGGGATAGATCGACGGGAGGGAGGCTACTGAGGACAGAAGTCTGGAATTTTCGCTATTCTCAGGAATAAATGTTCTTCTATTTGCCGAATAGGTGGTAAAAACATTCAGCTCCAAATTCTCTTTTATCTTACTCTTAACATCTGCTGTAATGCTCGTACGATTGAAATCCGTATTGCCAATGATTCCGCCTTGATTAAACGATCCGGCACCCAAATAATAGCTAACATTATCAGTCCCACCCGTCACACCTACTTGAAGATCCCTGATTGGTTGATCGCTTGTAATTTCCCTTATCCAGGTGGTTTCTGGCAAAAGGGCAATCTCCTCATCAGTAAACTTCCCTCTTCCCGGAACCGACAACCCTTCTCTTATTAGGTGGTTTACTGAGTTATTATAGTATTGGGCATATTCTTGGCCATTCAGATAGTCTCCTTCACTAGCCAGGCGCTGAACGCCGTAATACGTGGACAGACTCACTCTGGGTTGTTGGTTTTTTCCGCCCTTGGTCTGCAAAAGAATAACTCCATTTCCTCCTCTGGCACCATAAATACTGCTGGCTGAGGCATCCTTTAAAACGGAGATATTTTGGATGTCATTTGGGTTGATAAAACTCATATCTGGCACCTGCACTCCATTGAGTAGAATCAGGGGATCTGAATCCCCGGCTGTGCTAATTCCTCTCATCCGGATCGTGAGAGGAGCGCCTGGTGAACCAGATTCTTTCATGACAACAATGGCAGGTGAAGCTCCTTGCAGTGCTTGTTCTATTCTTGTAATGGGTCGATCTTCAATAACCTTTGGAGAGATGGACTGTATGGAAGTTGAGACCGTAACTCGATTTTGTGTTTGGCCATAGCCAGTTACCATTACTTCTTCCAGAGATTGAATATTAACCTTCAATTGAATATCTGCTTTAGATTGATTACCGATGACTACTTCTTCAGAGACGTATCCAACAAATGAAAAAGTCAATGTGTCTCCAGTATTAATCTGCAGCTCGTAGAAACCACTAAGATCAGTGACCGTGCCAGAACTTGTGCCTTTGATGGTCACCGATACTCCTGGTATAGTTTCTGCAGATTCGGCGTCTGACACTTGACCAGTGAGCACTTGTGATTGTGAAAAGGAGAATTGGAATGATCCGACTGCTACTATGAAAACCAAACCTTTTAATATCGGCAGGCCAATTTTTCTGGTCGTATCGTTAAAACCCATATGCAATTGGTTAAAGATATTGGTAAGCACCTGCACTTTATCGTGCCATTATTTTATGTATGAAAATGTGATCATCAAGAATAATTCTTAAAATAACCAAGCCCTTCACGTTATCTATTGGAATACTGTATTGGTCCGTTTCCGTGTATGATTGAAATAACTGAGTGCCCGAAACATCGTAGGCTGATGCAGCGGAGATCTTTCCAGCGGTTGATAAAATTTGAATCATATCATTTCCATCCAAGTAAATGATTAAATCATCGCTTTCATTAGTTGGCACTCCCAAAACAACTTCATCATCCATCACTATGGAGTCCTCCCAAAGTTGGAGTTGCGTCAACTCGAAAAGAGTGTCAGATGCCAGAATCCAATCTTCACCAGAAACTTCATCCAACCAATTCTGGAAGACGATTTCATTCGCTTGAACTCTGGAATCTCCCCAGCCTTGTCCGTTCCACATCGACTGGGCATCCCAATTCACATTGATATAGGCCAGTGCTTTTATCCTGCTGTCGTTATGGATGGACTGAAACAATGGATCGAACCAGGCATCCCAGTGTGATTGTCCATCTCCGATTTTCAGATCGCGTCTTGGAGTAGCTTCGGCAATCATAATAGGCTTATTGTGTTCTTCAGCAAAGGTCCGTATGCTTTGACCACTATTTTGCCCATCAAAGTGAGAATACCCCAACCAGTTAACGTATTCATCTCCCGGATACCAACGACCGATATTCGACGTGTTGATGCCAGCGGATTGCCATACATAGGCCACATTACGAACTTCGAGATCATCAAATCGATCGACAATGTATATCCAGGCCTCCTTAAATTTTATGCTACTGTATGCATTCCATGGACCGTCAAATTCGTATCCAATACGAAGAAAAACTGGCCTCCCGGAGTCCTTGATCCAACTCCCAAG
>CAJQNM010000113.1 GCA_905479665.1 uncultured Saprospiraceae bacterium | reverse complement strand
GCACCAGCTGCCGCCAGAAAGTGACCGTCCATAAGAAACCGAGTATCGCGATGATGGCCCCACCACCCTTTCAGAGCCGGTTCGAGCTCACAGTGCCTGGCATGGACAAAACAACCCCCGAGCGCTCCAGGCCCACTATTCAAATACTTATAATTGCACCATACCGCAAAATCAAAACCTGCATCGTGGGCACTAATTGGAACGTTGCCAACAGCATGAGCCAGATCAAATCCAACTACACATCCGTATTCATGAGCTTTTAGGGTGATCTCTTTTAATTCCAGCAATTGCCCGCTGTAATAATTAATTCCTCCCAATAAAATGAGCGCAATTTGCTCTCCCTCGCTCTCAAGTATTTCTGAAATTGCCTGCAGATCGATATGGTAATTATCTTCTGCGTTTCCGATCTCGATTAATTCTTCTTTCGGGTCAAGACCACGCCAGCTGATCTGCGATTCGACCACATATCGATCCGATGGAAAAGCATTTTTTTCGATCACAACTTTCGATCGCCGTTTGTCCGGTTGGTAGAAACTAGCCAGTAGCACATGTAGGTTTACCGTCAACGTATTCATGATCGTAACCTCCTCACGAGTCGCTCCAATCAGGCCAGCTGAGATGTGACACAAATCGTCGCTGTAATCCATCCACCCAGGGCTCCCTTCAAAATGCCCTCTCACTCCCAATTGCCCCCATCGCTCCAATTCAGCGGTCATATATCTCGGCGTGGATTTGGGCTGTAGCCCGAGAGAATGACCTACTAAATAAATATAAGGCTTCCCATTCTCCTGCATCGGAAAATGAAAATGATCTGCATACGGGGCGAGATCATCTGCTGTGTCAAGTTCTTGAAAATTCACGCTTCTCGTTTATCAAATAACGTCCGCCCAGAAACCAATAATTTAAGGGCCGAAATAATCAACAAAAGAAAGAGGAATAATACCGGAAAACCCCCAATGGTAGACAATATTTTCACCCCCTCGATGCCAGAATAGGTGATCATAATCCATGCCAAAATTCCGATAAATGCACCCCAAATTAATTTCATTCCAGCCGGAGACTCCTGGTTTTCGTGTGAAATACCTTTCGTACTCAAACCACTCATCACTGTGGTATTTGAATCTGCAGCGGTGACAAAGGAGATAAATACAATGAATAAAAAGACGACAGATACTACACCCGAAAAAGGCAATTGTTCGAAGAGACTGTAGACGACACTTTGAGGCCCCTGCTGCAGAAGCTCTTGTTGAAACGCTCCTCCAGATTGTGCATCATAGTAAAGCGTACTGCCTCCGAAAATGATCATCCAGAAAACAATAAAGATCGAAGGCCAGACCAGATTTATCATGATCACCTCTTTCACGCGATAGCCCCTTGAAATCCTTCCCAAAAACATGCCGGTCAAAGGTGCCCATGCCATCCAGTTGGCCCAATTAAAAATGGTCCAAGCGCCAGTCCAAACTTTATCGCCTGGCTCGTAGTGGCCAATGGCATTCGGAACAAAATTAAGCACATAATGCAGGAAGCCCTGTCCTCCCATTTTCCAAATTGCGATGCCCGGGCCAAAGAATAAGACAAAACCCAACAGCACAATAAATATCCGGATATTCAAATCAGATAGCATTCGAATGCCTTTCATTAGGCCCGATATCGAAGACAAGATGAAGGTGGCTACGATCGCCATTGAGATCAGCCCGAGCATCACTGCACTCTGCGACCAACCACCAATGGTGTGTAACCCACCCGCAATAGTGAGAATTCCTGCACCGAGAGAAGCCGCCATTCCAGCAATCAAGGCAAACAGACAGACGATGTCGATCAGATTATCGATCCAGATACTAGGAGATCTTCTTATCAGGGGATACAACAAGGCGGAGATGCGGAAAGGTCGCTCCAGATTGTAAAAGACCAGAGCAAACAAAATACTAATCAAGGTATAGATGCCATATGGGGTAATGGTCCAGTGCAGAAAAAGTGTACCCATGGCAAAGACCTCTGCGGCTGCACTGCCTGGTTCTGCCAGAGCAAAAGGTGGTGGATCGTGCAAGTGGTAAAGTGGCTCAGCCGTAGACCAAAATAAGAGTCCAGCTGCTACAGTCGTGCAAAGCGTAATAGCAAAGTAGCGCCATTTGGAGAAAAGTGGTTTGGCCTGCTCACCACCTATCCGCAAGTTACTGAGCCAACTACACCTGATCAACAAAAGGACAAGAAGGATAAGGGCGGTCACTGCATTGAAAAGCCAGTCAAAATGATGCAGAATAGCAAAATTGGCCGCTTGCATCTGCTCGACGAAAGTGACTGGGAAGAAAAGGCTAAACAGCACGCTGCACAAGACAAGGAGAAAGACTGGCCAAAACACCCATTTTCTAATCTGCATCGTGCTAAACCACCAAGATAGTAAATTGAGTTTCAGCTCATTTGGGAAATTCGGCGGCTTTGGAATTATCCAGATAACTCAAAGTATTACAGAAGATCATAACTCTCATATCATTCATTCACAATCACTTATATGAAGTTACATCAGAATCGAATACAAGTTGAGAATCTGTTAGACAAAGCAAAATCTACCTATAGAATATCAATGGAAAGAACTACTTTTGCAGTCCGATAAAAAGAAATAGGTTTTATGCTGATTATCAATGTCCGGGAAGGTGAGTCTATCGACCAAGCACTGAAACGCTACAAGCGTAAGTCAAAGAAAATTCAACTTCTCAAAGAACTGCGTCGTCGCAAGCACTTTACGAAGCCCTCCGTAGAGCGTCGTAAAGAAATTCTCAATGCAGTGTATCGCAATGAGATGTACGGCGACGGTACTTCTTAGTACGCTTCGAGCTTAGTCCAGTTCGGTAGAGTCCTCACGCTCGAGGGTCCGATCCTTCCACTGAATATCGAGATACTGCTGCGATGCTCTGCTTCTGTTAGCGAGTATCTACTTTGATCAACTGTCCGGCATCAAGCAAGTCATCGCCATGATTGCTTCCCATACCAAAATAAAAGAACCCCTGATGGAAGGCAAAAGATCGAGCCATATTGGTGTAGGTAAAGCGCAAGACCTCGGTCCAACTCCCCGAGTTTGCTGAGGGATCTTCACTTTTGTACACATACACTTCAAACTGATCTGGAGTCAGTTTGCGATTCGCCAGAACGTATGCCTCTCCATTCAGCAAAAGAAGGTCTTCACCAATCGCCTGTGTATCAGGTAGTGTGACTAGCAACGCATCAGAGCGGAGTGAATCTTTAATCAGTAACCCCTTTGAATTATTGTAGGCACTTTGATACAATTCTGAAAAAATCGAGTACGAGCGAAGGGTGTAAAGGGTCTTGTCGGCAAGAGTGAGGTGCTCCGTCACCCGCAATGAAGTGAGCAGTCCCAGCGTATCGCCGGTGCCCGCGACAGCAGGTTTCGCCGGATAAAAATGCTGGTGTTTGAGGCGCTGCTCGGGCACTTCCAATGCAGACCAGAGGAGCGAATCTCCCTCCAGGTGATAAAACAAATTGTCTTCGATCACCAAATTAGGATTATATCGTTCCGTAAACATGGCATTTGGGAAGACCAGGGCGCTGTCAATAGCTAGGATGCCAAAGAACCAGTTCCAACGATTGTTGGTATAGGGAGAAGCCTGGTTCAGGAGATCGGTGAGGTGTGAGTTTTCATGGGTCCATGACGGCCCTGTCAGGGTAATCAATCCCGAGCAAGCTGGATCGTATTGACGCGGACATCGGCTGTTTCCCACCAGATAGTACTTGCCTTGATGAAAGTACATGTCGCGGACATGTGCTAGTAGATGGCTACTGCTGACATCGGTACATATGCCATCTACCACATAGCTAAATTTGAGTAGATCGCCAGGTTTCGGATCAGCGTTTGGTACGAACAAGGTATCGTTAAACACCCGGAACCGTTCGATGGCTTCGGTACCCAGGGTACAGACCTTGCCGAGCGTATCCTCGATGGTGTGGTACGCGTAAAGTGCCGTAGGCCCGGTATTTTGCGTAGTACTCCCGTACCCCAGGAAGATCTGATCCTTGTAGACCTGCAGATCCCAGATGTTGCGACCTCGTCCAGTCACAGATTCGATTGCAGGAGCATTGCCCAGTAGTTCCACCCCAACGCCTGCGTTGTACACTACTTCTGCCGTTTGAATTTGCTGCGATGATTCGATCAGACCTTGGGTCTGATAGATCGTATCATGAATAACACCGATCTCGAGTGGATTGCCCGTGGCATGAGAATAGCCAAGCGGACAACAGGGCTCTTGCCAAGCGGACATTATGATGAAGGTAGGAAGTAGTAAAAGCGCCCAGATTAGATCGCATCTTGTCATAGATTGCTCCAAAGATAAGGCTCTGTCTCCTAAAGATACCTCAGCCGCTTCATCACTTTGCGATGTTGGCTGGTCATCAACTTGATCTGCTCGGATGTGAGTTCATCTTTGTACCCTCCTGACTTTCCGCTGCGAAAAAAGGATTTCACCTTGCTGTTCTTCTCCCGAAAACCTACCTCCTCTTCCATCTTCTTCAATCGGTCAAATTTGGCGAGCGCAACAGCTTCTCTTACCTTTTTCTTGGTCACCTTAAGACCCACTTCAGTCAGTGCACGGTGAAAGTTACCCACCGGATCTTGCTTGGTGTCTTCGTAGCGCATGAGGATGACCTCTATTTTTTTTTGGTTCAGCCAGCTTTCCACATGCCCACTCCAACTGTACATGAGTTGGGGGAGTTGATTGTTGATGTTCAGTCCATTCTTCTGCCGTGCCAAATACCCATTTGGTTTATTCATAAGTCGGATAGCCTGTTCGACCGTACTGGAATTATGGTTGGCAAATGAGGCTACCACGTCGAGCGGATTGCGCACCAGGTAGATCACCTTATGGGAAACGTCGGAAGGAAAGATCGGCTCTCCTCTCCGATCGCAAGAATACGCATCATGCACTTTGGTAAACTCCAGCCGCTGGGCAAATTGCAGATGCGAGCGATACACTTGAGCCAGACGGAGCTTGACTTCCTCCTCATCAAGCATGCGACTGTCGATATCCGTGACCCCATCAAATAGAGCACGGCTCGAAAAAATCCCATCGGTATTGATTTGGTTGATATCGACCTTTCCGGTGAGCAGCGCCTCCATGAAGCATCGAAACCAGGTGTTGCCCGATTTGGGATACGAGGCCATCCAGACTACTTTGCCGCGCATCGCATGAAGCTGTTCAGTCAATGATTTCATCCTCAATAAATTTGATGAATTTCGACAATTTGGTCGTGCGCGATTTACTGACACGATGCACTTCGACGCCTTTTACAATGTCTGAAATCGCCCGAAAATGTGCCCTCCCCTTTCCCAACGCATTGACCAAATGGTCGAGATGAGAAAAGTTTTTTACCGCCTGCACTTTTTGAATTCCGGTCAATTGTTCATACTCGATCTTGTCCTCCATTTGATTCATGTTGATCAAGACAATTTTATGCAGCCGAGTGGCGCGCGAGAGCACATGCTGATCGATCGGAAATCTAAACTTGGCAATGTTTTTCCGGACCAACCTACCCTTGCCGATTCCTGAGATCTTTTTGGTAAAACCAGTCTGGGGTCGCCACAACTCAATAAAAGGAAAGTGATTGCGGATTTGAAAGGCACTCGATCGACGGTTGTATTGCAAGAGGCACTTATCGTCTTCGATGATGCGTGCACCTCTATTCGCCGCCAGTGATGCCGCCAGCGTAGATTTACCCATCCCTCCTCCAGCACAAAACATGATCGCCTGACGTCCAAAAGCAACCGCTGAGGCATGAAAGACAAAGCGCTCATTCTTGATCAGCATAATGGTAAAAACACTGTCGAAGAGAAAGGTAAAGACGTCGCCCCAAGTGGCGCCATCGAGCTTCTCAAGGTAGATGCGATCGCTTCCCTCCACTAAGTACCGGGCGATATGGCTGACTTCCAAAAAATAGAAATCGGCGTTGAACACGCTGTACGGTTTGTACACAGTCTGTGGCAGGTCTTCGGGAGGTCGCTGCAACTTTCGCTTGCGGATGACCACCTCGGGTGGGAGATCGGTCGGTGACTGAGGGTAGTCACTCAATTTAAAGCGGCATGCCACTCGCAACCCATAAACAGTGTATTGGTAGATCATGCCTTCGTAAACGATTCCTCCACAAAGTCGACAAAATCATTGATCGGTGTTTCTTTGGGCCGAACCAGCACCTGATAAGGCACATGGCGGGTAATTTGATCCATGTGGTGCCAGTGTGCTTTTTGTTTACCCAGACCCTCTACGAAATTGAGCCGGTGGGTTTGGTTGCGCAATTGTCTGATACGCTGGATGCCCTTGGGACTCCGAATGGAAAGGGCAGATTGTCCATGCATTCTATGGATGCGATAAATCGCTTTGACGGGCATCGATTGCTCGATGGCCTGCTCGTCGTCGAGTAGGTACTGAAATTTATTTTCCCGCAGGGTGACCTTCTCGGGACTGTGCAAAAAAGAGGTGTCCGATATCTGATCGGTGGCATCTTCCCACAGTCGGGCGATTTTGAGCGATGGGTACACATCAAATGACTGGGTGGCATCATTCCACTCGAGCACACATTTATCATCTGAAAAAATTGGATAGCCTCGCGTATGTAGATGGCTTGCAAGGGTAGACTTGCCGATGCCCGAAGGCCCGCAGAAGAGAATCAGTTTATCCTGATGCAAGACCGCCGAAGCATGGATGGCAAAACGATCATTCATTTGCAGCGCCGCGGTAAGTACCGAACCATAAAACCAGGACTTGATCAGTGGCATGCGCTCTGGATCGATAACATCGATGTAAATGTGGGTCGCGTTGTCTTCCTTCTTTGCCAGAAATCGGGCAGAATCTTTCAGCAGCAAATAGAACAGTGAAGGACCTAAGATCCGGTTGTTTTGATAACGTACTTCAGGAAGGTCAGCCTGAGGTTCCTGGACCGTTTCGAGCGCCACGGTGATGATCGGCTGTTCTTCAAGTTGCCCCACGAAGAGCTCTGGCAGCTCTATATCTGACTGCACATTGAGTCCGAATACATGATAATTGAAATGTCTCGATGCCTTCACTAAGTCTACGATGGTTGGAGCTCATTGAAGGAGCGGATACCCGGCAGGAATCCGGTCACGAACTTGCCCCGATAAGTGATCCAGGCATGACCATCAAACTCACCATCTTTCTTGCGAAAACCCAGATGCAAACGAGTGAATATCTGGCGACGCTCCAGCATTCGTTTTGCCGTAAGGGCCCTGTTGTAGCATTTGGGCCGCCAAGGTGCGTATTTCTCCAACAGTTTCATCGTTTTGCTGATTTGTCTTAGGCAGCTCAGCTCCGTGTCAGATATCTCCCCATCATCAAGGGCCTGCTGATTTTCATGCAGATTTTTGATCGAGCCAAAGCGCTTCGATTTGAGAAAGAACTCGTTGCGCAGCG
>CAJQNM010000112.1 GCA_905479665.1 uncultured Saprospiraceae bacterium | reverse complement strand
GCGGCGTACAGCGCCTTCTCGAATCAGAGAAAATCAAGGAAGAGCTCTTCAATTTTGAGCACGACCTCTGGAGCTACTAGTAGAGATCGAATTAAAGAATAATTATGAAAGAGCCTCTCCATTAGGGGGGCTCTTTTTTTTATGCATTTAAGTCAGAACCGCTGAAGACCTATAGTGTGATCGACTAGATCATCGAGTGAGATGACCATCTCAAAGACGATTTCCCATGTTTTACTACCTTACTTCATCTCAAAAGGAAAAACTGTTAATATCCGGGTCCTCAAGGCGCATTTGGCGTACTGGACTCGTTTTCCCATTAAATTCTTTACTAACCACTAAATATTTCTAAACTATATTGAATGAAATCTACGCTAAAAATTCTACTGCTGCTGTGCATTTCTCACCTGGGGGTGATGGCGCAGCAAACGGTTCAGGGAGTCGTCACAGACGAACAGAGTGAACCTTTAATTGGTGTCAACATCATAGAAGTTGGTACAGCAAATGGAACCGTATCCGATCTGGATGGAAGTTATTCAATCGCAGTCGGTTCTGGTGCCTCACTTTCCTTTACCTACACTGGCTATGCGAACTTGGAAGTTCCCGTAGGTACTCAGACCACGCTCGACGTGGCGATGAGGGAGGGGGTGAATCTCGATGCTGTCGTGGTGACCGCTTTGGGCATCGAAAGAGATGAGAAGGCCCTCGGCTATTCTCTCACTGAGGTGCGAGGAGAGGATCTCACAATTGCACGTGAAAACAACGTAATGAATCAGCTCGCGGGAAAAGTTGCTGGAGTGGTCGTCAACAACTCTGCGACAGGGCCTGCAGGATCATCTCGGGTGGTGATTCGGGGCAGTACCTCGCTCGACCCAAATAGCAATAATCAACCCTTGTATGTAATAGATGGAATACCCATGGACAATACCAACTTGGGCGCCGCTGGAATGTGGGGAGGCATCGATCTGGGCAATGGAACATCAAGTATAAACCAGGACGATATCGAAACCATGAGCGTGCTCAAAGGCCCTGCGGCTTCCGCACTGTACGGGACTCGCGCACAAAATGGGGTGATCCTGATCACCACCAAAAAGGGTGGAAAGTCCGGGCAACTCGGGGTGGAGTTTAATTCCAATTATACCTCCGAAAGTCCGCTTGACTTTTATAGTGATATCCAAGAAGTATACGGATATGGGAGCAATGGGGTCAAACCAGAAACCCAGGAAGAGGCACTGGCCGCGACCCGTTCGAACTGGGGAGCGAAGCTCGATGGAAGCCAAGTAGCACAGTTTGACGGCTCGACAGCTCCCTATAGCCAGCTGGGAGATGCCTATGATAAGATCTATCAGAATGGTCAGACATTTTCCAATAGTTTATCCTTGAGTGGCGGAAGTGAAGGCACTACGTTTAGATTGTCAGCATCCGATCTACGAAATGATGGCATGTTTGAAAACACCGGCTACGATCGAAAAACGATTACAGCACGTGGCTCCAGTACACTTGGTGACAATCTGATCAATATTGATGCAAAGATCTCATACATCAATGAACAGGCAGATAACCGTCCAGCACTTTCGGATTCTCCACACAATCCCGGTCACTTGAACGAAATAGGGCATGGGGTAAATTTGGATTTGTTGCGCAAAGTAGATCCGCTCACTGGCGAATACGATCCGTTGTACAGTGGATCTATTTTCAGAGTGAATCCCTTTTTTGGCGTCTATCAGCAACGTAATGAAGATACCAGAGACCGGTTACAAGGCTTTGCATCGGCAAAACTAAATGTGACGGATTGGCTTTCAGTGATGGCAAGAGCAGGTACTGACTTTTATACCTTCCGTCAGACCACTTGGGATGGCGAGCGTACCCCACATCTTTCACGACCTGGAAGAATTAACGAAAATGAATTTCGTATACGTGAAAACAACTTTGATTTTCTGATTTCTGCAAATCGAGATATCTCAGATGATATTTCTTTTGGAATAAATCTGGGTGGAAGCCAATATACACGAGAGTTTGAAGTATTGAGAAACAGTGGAAGTGAGTTTGTGGTCTATGGCCTGCGTACGCTGACCAATACGAATTTCCCAGGCCGAGGATATGACTACAGTGAGAAAGAGATAAACTCTCTCTATGGCTCTGCCCAGTTCGGATATCGAGATTTTCTCTATCTGGATCTTACGGCACGAAACGATTGGTCTTCGACGCTGCCGGTAGAAAATAATTCATATTTCTACCCATCAGCAAGTCTTAGTTTTATCCTTACAGATGCAATTGATATACCAAGTTCAGTATTGTCGTTTGCCAAGGCTCGGCTTTCATGGGCGCAAGTCGGTGGTGATACAGATCCGTATCGTCTCGCACTCACATACAGCGTGGTGGGCCAACCTCACTTAGGAAATCCTCAGGGGCAAATCAGTCAAAATCAAATCCCACTTGCCACATTGAAGCCTACACTGACTACCTCGTTTGAAGGGGGCTTTGATCTGCGTTTTTTCAACGGCAGACTCGGTCTTGATCTGACGTACTACAATGCAAGTACCAAGGATCAAATTCTGGCCACGACTATTTCCGCTACTTCAGGGTTTGGCTCGGTGATTGTCAATGCAGGAGAAATTACGAATCAGGGTGTCGAAGCATTAATTACGGCTACCCCTCTGCGTCTCGACAATGGTTTTACCTGGGACGTTTCCTTTAATTATGCCAGAAATAAGAATGAGGTAAAAGCCCTCGATGATGCTGGAAAATTAGAGTCGCTTCGTTTGGGTGAATCACGGGCAAGAAATGCGTTTGTAGAAGCTCGCTTAGGACAGCCCTATGGCGCAATAGTAGGTCGAGCCTATGCTCGCGATGAGCAGGGTAGAATCCAGTACAGTGACGACGGTCTACCGTTGCAAGGTGATTTGGAGTTTTTAGGTGTTGGGGTTCCTGATTGGACGGGAGGACTATCGAACACGTTTTCCTTCAAGGGATTTAATTTTGGCGCCCTCATCGACTTCCGTTTCGGAGGGGTCATTCATTCTATGACCAACCGCTCGCTGCATAGCACCGGCAAGCATACCAATACCCTCGAGGGTCGGGAAGGCTGGGCAGCATCAGAAGCAGCTCGAGAAGCGGCTGGCGTGGAGCCGGCAGACTGGACGGCCACCGATGGATTGCGCGTACAAGGTGTCAATGCAGAAGGTGCACCCGTTGATGTCTTTGTAAATCCTCAGACCTACTGGGGCACTTTGGTCGGGCGTGTCGCTGAAGAATTTGTCTACTCTGCCGATTTTATCAAGGTGCGACAAATGACTTTGGGATATAATCTCCCGAGAAAATGGATGGATCAATCCATACTCAGCGGAGCCTCGATTTCCCTAGTGGCCAGAAATCTATTTTTCATTCAGAAAGATGTACCCAATATTGATCCGGAAGCTGTTTATAACAGCAACAATGCAGGACAAGGTCTGGAATATGCAACCATTCCAACGACCAGAAGTTTTGGGGTAAATCTTAATCTAAAATTTTAATCGATTACATTTAATTCGAACGAAAATGAAATCAATAAAATATCTTTTACTCGCATCCATTCTGCTTCTAGGAGTAACAAATTGTACGGACAATTTTGCAGAACTCAATATTGATCCGACGGTTTCCGATGATCAGAATCCGGCATTGCAGCTCACTCGCACACAGCTGCGAATGTCCCACAATCGCTATGAGCATTGGCGAGCGCAATACATTTATGGTTCGTGCATTATCCAGCACAATGCCTCTAGCTTTTCTTATTGGTCAGGTGATAAGTACAACGAAATCGCCTCTTATTCATCTGCTCAGTGGGATCATGATTATCCCAATACAGTGAAGAACGTGGTCGACTTGGTAAACCGCACTTCGGAAGATCCGCTACGGGCTAATTTTAATGCCGCTGCGCGCATCACCAAAGTCTTCGTCTTTCACAGACTCACTGATCTCTATGGTGACATTCCTTACAGCCAGGCTGGCAAGGGATTTATCGATGACATCTATTTTTCGGAGTATGATACGCAGGAATCAATCTATGCAGATTTCTTTACTGAGCTAGATGCAGCCATCGCAAAATTTGATGATGGTGCGATCGAGCTCACGGGTGATTTCTGGTTGGACAATGATACCGAGCGCTGGAAGAAATTTGCAAACTCACTTCGCTTGCGTCTCGCGATGAGATTAGTGAAAGTAAATCCAGCTTTGGCTGAAGCCGAAGTGCGTAAAGCGATCTCTGGTGGTGTCTTTGAATCTACGGCTGAATCTACTATTGCCATGCATAGTGACACTGAGACCAATGGAAACTCTGATGTGATGAATGCGGACGATAATTTCCGTATGTCTAACACAATGGTTGATTATCTCAAGGCCCAAAATGACCCGCGTTTGCCGGTCTGGGGTATGACCTATGATACTGCGAATGTGGAAGTACTCGACGTGACTACTTGGCAAGGGCTACGAAACGGTACGGATGGAGACTCAGAAGAGTTCAATCGATTGGCTGATTTTGTCAGGCACAATCGCAATACGATCAAGACTCCATCTTCACCCATGTTTCACTTGATGTATTCGGAAGTCCAATTGCGTCTCGCAGAAGCTGCGGTGCGGGGCTGGGGAGCACCATTGTCGGCAGCTGAGCACTTTTCGGCTGGCTTGCGAGCTGCAGTCGAGCAGGTGGCGATGTATCCCAATGCCTCGATTGATCCAGCTGACATGGAGGCCTTTGTAGCGGCAAATCCATTGCGTGAAGGGTCTACCGAAGAGTCGCTGGAACATATTAATAATGAAATCTGGGCCTCGATGTATCAGAATGCCGTCGAAGCTTTCGCGAACTGGAGGTCGTCAGGATATCCGATCTTGACTCCAGTAGATCATGAGATCGGAACCACTGGAGGTACCATACCACGGAGGTACTATTATCCATCTTCTGAAGCTGGACTCAATCCGAACTATCAAACGGCAGTTGATCGTCAGTTTGGTGGAGATGACAATTTAATGGGTCGAGTTTGGTGGGACGTACAGTAATCTGAACTATTTTAGTTCATAGTCAATTGTATATTATATCCGGAGGCACGTGTCTCCGGATTTTTTATTCTTTGAAAATTATTTACGATGAAATATCAATTAGTTGCCTTGCTTACCTGCCTAGCATTTGCCCCCACACAGGCCCAAGACTGTGAGGTGAAGGTGCCCGCCATTGCTGATGCATACGATGGAGATTGCAAAAAGGGAGTCGCTCATGGCACCGGCACAGCGACCGGAACAGACACGTATACAGGCGAATTCAAAAAGGGATTGCCTCATGGCCAGGGGATCTACACCTGGGCCAGTGGCGATATTTACGATGGAGCATTTGAGAAGGGCGAAAAGCATGGGGAAGGAATGTTGGTTTTTGCAGAGACTGGTCTTGAGCAAAAGGGCTATTGGAACGAGGACGAATATATTGGTGCCGAAAAAGATCCGTACACCATTGTGCAAAAAAGCAATTCAATCTTGCGTGTCAGCTTTAAGCGAGAATCTGCAGACCAGGATCAACTAAAATTTGCCTTTACGCGCCTGGGTAAGCCCATTGAGATTTCCCGTTTTAACACTCAGAGTGAATTTGGTACTGAACTAAACCAGACTAATTTTCAGCGCATCTTTGAGGTGCACGCACTGCCTTGTAATCCGGTCGTAAATTTTCAGGTACAAGCAAACCGAAGCGCCACAGGCGACCTCAAAGGATCTGACCTAGAGGGCAACCTGAGTTTTGAATTGAGACAGGGAGGCACTTGGCTGGTGACGATCGACATGCAGGGTACGGAGTAGGATGATTCAAACTGGATTGAATTGTCCAGAATAAAAGAATAAAATTTGGCTCAGGTTTTGGCGGATGGATTAAATCGTTGAAAAAACTTAAGGAAGCGGATATCCAGCTTCTTGATCAACGGCACCCGAAATGCCTCCAGGTACAGAATCGTCAGCACAATAATATACTCGATGGCTACGACCCAAAGACGTTCGGCATATTCACCTCCCCAATAATTAATGTAGGTGAGGGTGATGAGCCCGGACCAAAATAAGGGATAACGGAAATGGGTAAAAATACAGAGCACGATCGGTGTGGCAAGATACCAGGGGTGTACCGTGGTTGTGAGGAGCAGGTAGGTGGTAAAGGCCAGAAGGCAGTTTTTGGCCAATGAAGTGATGTTCATTTCGTTTTCACGAAGCATCAAGCCAATAATAATGAGCAAGGTCAAAACGGAGAGTCGAGGCCCAATCACCTGGATCATATTGTACCCTTTCCAGGCAAAGCCGAACTCACGGGCGAGGTAATAGAAGCTGGCATTAAATTCAAACTTGCGAAAGTACAGATCCAAACTGCTGCCAAATTTCCCGATCACAGCTTCATTGATGAAAGGGAGAAACCCTAAAGCCACCACTATCGCAATCATGGTGAAGGAAATGATGAGCTTCTTGATGGGTGTGCGCCGTAAGAAAAACGGCAAAAACATCAGCGGCAATAATTTTGTCAGGATGGATAAACCAAACAACACTCCGAAAATCAAAAAGCGTTTGCGCGCGAAAAACCACAAAGCTGCAACTAGGAAGAAGATCATGATGCATTCAAAATGTAGATTGCCCACGAGCTCAATGATGATGAGTGGATTGAGGGCATAGAGCAATACTCGCTTAAGGGGCAAACCTACTTGCTGCACGAATTTCATCAGGATATATATCGTACCTATTTCCGCGAGCAGAAAAATAAATTTCAGAAAAACAGCGCCCCAGTAAACACTCAGAGGGAATACCTTTGTGGCACTGGCAAAGAGCAGCTGGCAAACAGGAGGATAAACGGAATAATAATCTGGGGAATTTAATTTGGGATACAACTCAGCATATACACCATCGGTCGTGTTTTGTGCCAACCACTCGGTCGGAGTATAGAGAAATGGATTTATTCCCTCATTGATCAAGTGCCCGTCCCAGAGAAATCGATAGATGTCGTCAGAAAGGTTGGGAAAGGCAAAGAGGGTGATGCCACGCAACAGTATACCCAGAAAAAGGAGAAGCAGAACTTCACTGTGTTTGCGAAAAATGCGGTAACTGGCTAGGTATAGTCCAAATAAGCCAATGTAGGCTATGGCAATAGTGATGAAATCGCTTTGATCTGGTAAATATGCCAAGATCAGGGTAAGGCATATCCACAAGACCGCAACAAGAATTTTCACAAATACTACCTCAGATTAAGATGCTTCACCGAATAAAAGAAAATTGCACCATATCCTCCCGCTAAGAGAAAGTGAAATATAATCAGCGAGGTATCACCGAGATGGATGCCCAGACCTATCGCAAAAATAAAATATAGACACAGAATACCTTCGGTAATGGTGGTCCAACTTATTTTGCTTTGAAAATACTTGCGGTGCTTGAACGAGTCTTGCAGCGTATTAATATTAAATTTTGGGGTCCGAATGAACGCACTTTTCTTCCCTAACCAACCTTGTATGACTGCGACCGTGTTGTGTAGCGATAGTCCCATCGACATGGCCAGGAACAGTGGAAATAAGAAGAGGAACTTAATAATTCGCTTGGTCAGCGAATCGGATGTGCGGGTAAATTCATTGGAGATATTGGCAACAAAGTAGACGCAGATGATCGAAAGGGTGCCAATGATAAAGAAGGAAAAGATGCTGCCGTCGACTCCTAGACTGTCCAGTGCAAAGAGGAGTGGCACACTTAAGACGCCCAGTGCGAAAACAAAGACAAAAACAGTGCTGGCCAGCAGATGAAAAGTGCTATGTATTTTCATGCGCCTTGAGAGATCGGAGCTCCAGATCACGGGGAGCATTTTGCGGGCGGTTTCCGCCCCTCCTTTCATCCAACGAAATTGTTGTGATTTAAGACCGTTCATCTCAGCTGGCAATTCAGCGGGAGAGGCCACTCCTTCCAGATAGCGAATCTTCCAGCCTTTGAGTTGCGCACGGATGCTGAGATCAAGATCTTCGGTCAGGGTATCATCCTGCCAGCCACCCGCTGCCTCTATGGTCTCTTTCCTCCAGATTCCAGCAGTGCCATTAAACTGCAGCATGAAGTCGGCGGCGCTCCGGCCCTGTTGTTCGACGGTGAAATGTACATTGAGCTGTAGAGCCTGGAGCTCGGTGATTAGTGAATAATTTTGATTGATATGCTCCCATCTGGTTTGTACGACTCCTACATCTGCATCCTGAAAATATGGAATGGTACGTCGTAAAAATTCTGGTTTAGGTGTAAAATCGGCATCAAAAATGGCCATAA
>CAJQNM010000111.1 GCA_905479665.1 uncultured Saprospiraceae bacterium | reverse complement strand
CCCTGCGATTAATAAATTGTTTTCCTTTCGATTTATCAATCGCCACAAGTCCAACCGGATAAAAGCCCACGGCTTTATTCTCTTCAGAAATGGTAATGTTCTCCAAGGGACGATTGTTTTTTGTTTGCCACAAATGATCTCCATGTGGCAACACCTCGATCTCTTTAATTTCTAATTCGATTTTATCTTTGCTTACACGGACCACCATATAATTGGTGCGTGTATTATACCCAATTAAGCCACCGTGGGCCACTTGCATGATGCCATCTCTTTCCGTACAGGTAATGGCATGCACTTCTCCACACAAATAGGCGTCCACTTCATATTCTTGCATCACTTTCCAAAACTCAGCATCCCTACCCTTCTCAATCATCAGGCCACTCGAACTCCATTTCCTCACAGGTCCAAGTATGGGAGCATGGCCCAATACAATCTTATGATCTACATCTGCATTCTCCTCGAGCACGCGCTTCAGCCAGGTGAGTTGGCTGCCAGTCACTCCCGCTTTGATCAGTCCCTGATCACTTTCTCCCTTCTCAAATACGTCTACCGAAATAAATAAGACATTTTTATGCCTCCACCAAAATGCAGATCCCAACATGTGTTCTGGGCCATTCTGAGGCATCTTTAGATAGGTCGAAAATGCCTCCTTATAGAGTCGTACGGCTTCCATCTTTTTTGTATCACGCCATGGATTATCGCCCACATCATGATCTCCTATGGTCGTGTAGTATTTCAAACCGTGATGATTCATCCGATTGGTCCATGCCGTATAATACCGTTCTGCATACTTTGCGATGGTATCTTTATCATTCCACTCTGGACTATCCCAGTGACCCATCACCAAATCTCCCGACACGGTCAGAAAATCCGGGTCTTCATCTTTGATCGATTCCAAGATGTATGAAAGGGCATCTTCCCACCCTGCTTGCGGGTAGTCACAATCCACGTTTAAGAAGTCAGGCATGCTTACAAATGTCCACTCGGGCTCACTGGGCTCACTGCAATCCACAAAACAGCAACTCACTAAAATTAAAATCAGTATCAACGAATGATTCATACTATTGCAATTCGTATTCGGTTGAATTAAACGAGATGTGAAGTTAGGAATATACATATGGCTCAAATTTGAGTCATTCCAACTAGTCTAGTGCAGGATAACTCCAGAGGAGTGGTATCCTTAATCGCCCAGAGTGGAGTGAAGAAAAGCCTTGGTTTGCAGGGATCTGCGAGGTTAGTCGTTGCTGGTATTTTTATCTGGGCACTGCAAAAATGGTGAAAAAAACCGTTTGATTTGGCAGGGTTATTTACTACCGAAAGTTAAATTGATGAAATGGCGAGGCATAAGTAAGAAGAGATATTTCCCATAGTCGAAGCAGTTACAGCAGGCGAACTCACAAGGACTGAATTCTGTGAATTGACAAATCTGAAGATCTCGAGCTATCAATATTGGCTGTGAAAGTACCGAGATCAAAATGAGAAGATCTGCATTTGTGCCTGTGGCAACAAATAGTGTCCATGATAGAGTATATGCAATGGAGATCACTTGTCATTCCGGGACATATGGAATTGCCTACCCACTTATCTGTTTCTTCACCATCAGTCTATAGCTTTTGCCGATGGGTAACTTTTGATCTGAGATCTGTATCTGATTACCCACGAGGGATTTGATACTATTGATATTGACTATATAAGACTTGTGAATTCTGATAAATGACTGTTGAGGTAACTCTTCTTCGATCATCTTGATGGTCTTACGAACGATTTTGATATCATCATTTCTCAAAAAGATCTTGAGATAATTTCCCCAGGATTGTATATATCGGATATCAACTAACTTGATGTGGTGGAGCGTCTTATTGTCCTTAAGCGTGATGAAATATTTTTGCGCGACTTCCTGAGATTCTTTAGTATCAGATGTGACTGATTGTTGGAATTCATTTTCAAGTATCAATACTTTCTTCAGTCGCTCTATCGCTTTTATAAAGCGCGTGATCCTTATAGGCTTGTGCAGATAGTCTACTACTTGATCATAATCAAAGCTGGCCATTGCATACTCAGTATATGCCGTAGTGAATATGACTTTAGGAGTATCTTGCTTCAGGCTATCCAATAATTCTAATCCCGTGAGATCGGGCATTTGTATGTCCAATAATATAGCATCTACCTTCTCCTTGTTCAGAAAATTAAGTGTAGAGAGACCATCATAACAATTACCTACAACCTCTATATAGTCAATCTTCTCACAGTAGCCTTCCAATACTCTATGTGCCAAAGGCTCGTCGTCTACTATTAATATCCTTACTTTTTTCATAGATCGATGCTAAGGTTTACGAAGTAAGAATTGTCCTCTTCACTTATATTAAGTTGATGCTTATCGGGATATATAAGTTCTAGTCTTCTTTTAGTGTTCTCTAATCCTATATTGGTCTTTACAATATTCCGATTTCTGATGATACTATTTCTGATTTGAAAAGTCAGCCGCTTCTCTTCAGTACGGAGTCTGATATCAATATAGCAAGGTTGATTGGGATGAGTGCCATGCTTGAATGCGTTCTCCACAAATGGAAGAAAGAGCAATGGAGAAATCATCAGGTCACCATCCAACTCGTCCAGATCTATGATGAGATCACAATTGTTGGTGAGCCTCAGCGTTTCCAATTTGATATAAGAATGGATGAGTTGTACTTCGTCTTCTACTTTGATTAATCCGATTTTAGAAAACTCAAGGTGGTAGCGCATCACTTCGGACAACTCCATGATCATCTCAGATCCCTTCTCGGAGTCGATTTGATTCATGCCATAGATGTTGTTCAGCGTATTGAAAAGGAAGTGAGGATTTATTTGCGCTTTGAGCGCATTCAGTTCTGTCCCTATTTTTTTTGCCTTAAGTTCTTGAAACTGGTATTGATTGATGATGCCCCTTTTAAAATATTGTACTCCTATACAACCAAAATAATAAAAAATGAAATTGGTATAATCCTGACTCATGTTATTACCAACCGAATCTTGATACAAATCAATACATCTATATAAATAAGCTCCCGCTGCTATCGTAGTCACCGTAGCCAATCCATACCAGTAATATTTTCTTGTATCAAACAAATGCTCTTTAGCCCAAAAACTCACATATACTACCAGAAGTACCGGCAAGGTCTCCAATAAGGTCTCTTGCAATGTCAACAACAAGGTCGTCTCACTGTTTCCATCCATCCATACTACGTATGTCAGAAAGCATATCATTGACAACCAAATAAGACTGTGATATACCCATCTCTTTTTCAAAAACTGAAGCATGCCGCAAATTATCAAAGGTTTGTGGCTATCCAACGACTATGTTATAAAGGTCGTTCGTCACACAGATATATACATACATCACAAGCCTCTCTTGGAGTATCACTCTTCTTTTAAAAGGGCACTGTCTTGCTATAGTTTTAGTGTATCAAAGCGATTCTCCTATAAGCGGAAAGGATAATCACGAAAAGATTATATCACAAAAATAATAGCAACATGGACTTATCAATTAAAAACCTATCCAAGACATATGCCAATGGTGTACAAGCGCTCAACAATGTATCTCTTGATATCTCCAAAGGTATGTTTGGCCTCTTAGGACCCAATGGAGCAGGTAAGTCAACGTTGATGAGAACTATAGCAACACTGCAAGAGCCGGATCAAGGCAGCATTAAATTAGGGGATATAGATGTATTGCAGCAGAAGCATGAAGTAAGAAGTGTGTTGGGTTATCTCCCGCAAGAGTTTGGTGTGTACCCTAAGGTCAAACCTACGGATCTCCTACATCATATGGCCGTACTGAAAGGAATAACCAATAAGGGTGAGCGTAAAGAATTAATTGATGGCTTACTCCATCGGGTGAATCTCTATGACTTTAGAAAGAAAGCTGTAAGCGGTTATTCTGGAGGTATGAAGCAGCGATTTGGGATAGCTCAGGCACTGCTAGGCAATCCACAATTGATCATCGTAGACGAACCAACTGCGGGATTAGATCCAGGCGAGCGCAATCGATTCTATAATTTACTCTCCGAGATCGGCGAACATGTCGTTGTTATTCTCTCTACTCATATTGTTCAAGATGTGCGACAGTTATGCTCTAAGATGGCTATCATCAATAAAGGAGAGCTCATCTATGATGGCAAGCCTGATGAAGCCATTGATGAATTGCGCGGCATCGTATGGGAGAAAGTCATTGATAAATCTGAGATGGCTCGGCATGAAGCAGAATATAACATCATCTCCAGTCGGCTCATCTCCGGAAGACCACTGATACATATCATTAGCCCAGATAATCCTCATAAGGGATTCACTAAAGTAGAGGCTGATTTAGAGGATGTTTTCTTCACTAAGGTGATGGGGACAGAGCAGCTTGTATCCGTCTTGTCATAAACTGCAATTATAATTTTCAATGGCTTGACTTTATGGCTTTCATTTAAAGTAAATATTATTTCTCATGTTTAAAGAATTCTTCCTTTTTGAGCTCAAATCTTGGCTTAAAAATCCAATGTTCTATATGTTCTTTGCCATCAATTTTTTATTGGTTTTCTTTGCAGTCACCAATGATGGTGTTACTGTAGGTCAGGACATGGGCAATGTCAATATCAATTCACCCTATGCCATCATGACTTATGCGGCAATGGTGTCGCTCTTGTCCATAGTAATGACGACGGCACTTGTCAATCGTTCTGCGCTAAAGGATTTTAATTATAATTTTCATTCACTGCTTTTTTCTTCTCCGATCCAGAAGTTTGGATATCTCATGGGAAGATTTGCCAGCAGTGTAGTTGTCTCATCCATATCTCTACTAGGTGTTTTACTTGCGCTCTATATCGCCCCCAACTTTGTAGCCACAGAACTATTCAAGGTTGGGCCTCATCTTTTTGGTGCCTATCTCAATAGCTTTCTTCTATTCATACTTCCCAATACCATATTGATCAGTGCTGTCGTCTTTAGCTTGGCGATGATGTTCAGAAGTACGACTGCTACATTTGTAGGATCGATAGGTTTGCTTGTTGCTTATCTAATCGCTGGTAATTTTCTCTATGATTTAGACAATGAGACCATCGGCATCTTAGCAGATCCATTGGGCATCAACTCTCTTGCTGTCATTACTAAGTACTGGACACTCACTGAGAAAAACACAATATGGCTAACACTATCTGGTGAAATCCTACTTAATAGAATCATCTGGATGAGTGTTGCTGCACTAATTTTTGCGGTATCATATTTCCGATTTTCGTTCACAGTTAAGAATCAGAAAACCAAGAAAATCACCGAAGGGAAACCTGCTCAATTGCCCTCAAATTTTCAAGTGCTGAAGGCACTGCCGACAGTCACCACTAATACTGATATCGCCGCTTACAGCAGTCAATTATGGGCACAAGTGAAGTCAGAGTTCTTTGGTATTGTTAAGAGTCCTGCATTTATAATTATCGCTCTTTTTGCCATTATAAATACGCTCTCTGGATTGAGTGAAGCTGATGGTTTTCGAGGCACTCCTAATCATCCCTTGACCTACATTATCTTGGACGTAATAGATGGATCACTTTTCTTCTTCATCAATGTTATCATCGCCTATTATAGCGGAGTCATGATCTGGAGAGAACGTAACAACAAGATGAATGAGATACTTGATGCTTCACCATTCCCTTCATGGTTACCTATGGCCTCCAAGTATACTGCCCTGCTTGCAGTAGTTGGTGTTCTTTTATCCCTTGCTATGATATGTGGTATAGGTATACAAGCCATCAAAGGTTATTACAATTTTGAAGCAATACTATATGTGAAGCAATTGTTTTTAATTGACTATAGTCAATTCGCTATACTTGTGGCAGTTGCATTTTTAATCCAAGTATTGGTCAATCATCAGTATCTGGGCTACATGGTATTCTTTGTATTTTTAATTTTCAACATATTCGCTTGGGAAGGACTAGGAGTTAATAGTAATCTGTTAATCTTTGGTGGGTTTCCAGAATTCACCTATTCTGACATGACACAGTTCACCCCATTCGTTTCGGGTATCCTGGGATTCAAATTGTACTGGATACTTTTCGCATTACTACTCTCGATGGTTAGCATCCTATTTTGGGTAAGAGGCAAAGGCTTGAAAATCACGGATCGCTTCAAGATTGCAAGACAACGCTTCAATCCAAAATTAGCCATAGCGACAACTACTTTGCTGGTAGGTTGGATCACAAGTATGGGATTCTTATACTATAATACCGAAGTGCTCAATGACAATCCGAGTAAAAATACATCAGAAATCGAGATGGCAGATTACGAAAAAAGGTACAAAATATATGAAGGCTTAGCACAGCCTCGAATAGTTGCCTTAGATCATAATATTGAGATATTCCCTCATCAGCGAACACTGAAGTCAGTGTCTACAGTGACTATTACTAACAAGCATGAGACTGCTATTGATTCTATACACTTTACATATCCTGATAATTTTGATGTCAGGGTAGATATCAAGGATGCTACGCTGGTACATGAAGATGATCGTTTGAGATATTACATTTTCCAATTGGACAGATCGCTCCACGCTGGAGATAGTTTGTCATTCCAGGTGTATTCAGATTACATCGCTAAGGGTATCGAAAATGAAGTCGTCATGGAGCGCATTAATCCCAATGGTACTTTCATTCAGAATGCTCACATCATGCCGATTATTGGGTATAGTCATCGCAAAGAAATGGATCAAGAAACTGATCGCAAGTCTCACGACTTGGCTAAGAAAGCTGGAATGGCAAAGTTAGAGCACTCTTGTTCTGCTGCTTGCAGTAATACTTACATGTCTACGGATTCTGATTGGATCAATCTCTCATGTACTATTAGTACATCTATGGATGAGATGGCCATAGCACCCGGAACATTGATTAAAGAATGGACCGAAGGAGATAGAAAATACTTCAGATATGAACTGGATAAGCCAGTAGGCAACTATTATGCATTCTTATCTGCTCAATATGAGGTGAAGAGAGAAAAATGGAATACCGTGGATCTTGAAGTTTATTATCATGAGGGTCATGCATACAATATTGATAAGATGATGTTGGCCATGAGAAAGTCTCTAGAATACTTTGACAGAGAATTTCTCCCTTATCCTCATCAGCAAGCACGCATCATTGAATTTCCAAGGTTTTCAGAATTTGCGCAAGCGTTCCCGGGTACTATGCCATGCTCCGAGAGCGCGGGATATATATCAGATCTTCAAGATGAAAATGACATAGACAGAGTATTCTACACGGTAGCACATGAGATGGCTCATCAATGGTGGGCACATCAAGTGATCGGCGCCAAAGTACAGGGAGCGACCATGCTTTCAGAAACATTTGCTCAGTACTCAGCGCTGATGATCATGGAGAAACAATATGGGAAAGAGCGAATCCAGCAATTTCTGAAATATGAAATGGATAGTTATCTCCGTGGTCGTGGAAGCGAGAATATCGAAGAGTTACCATTGATGTTAGTTGAAGACCAACAATACATCCACTATAACAAAGGCAGTGTGGTCATGTATGCACTGCGAGAATACTTGGGAGAAGATGCACTTAATAGTGCATTGAGTAGTTTTGCAAACAGAACTGCTTATCAAGAGCCTCCATATACGACGACTAATGTATTCATGCAAGAGTTAGAAGCAGTAACGCCTGACAGCTTGAATTACTTAGTAGAAGATCTTTTCAAAAAAATAGTCTTCTACAATAACAAAGCTATAGATGCAAACTATACACTACTACAAGATGGTAGATATGAAGTTACGATTGATGTAGAAATTGAAAAATACATCGCGAGTGGGGTCGGTACTGAAACGGCTATCAACTTTGATGACTACATCTATATCGGTGTATATAGCGCACCTGAACCAGGATCAGATTTTGGAAAGCTTTTGTATTATAAGCAACATAAGTTCAGTAAGAAAACCAATCAGAATAAGGTAATCGTAGAAGAAGAGCCTGATCAGGCAGGTATAGACCCTATAAACTTATTGATAGACAGGAGACCTGAAGATAATGTTGTAGATGTTGTACTAAAGGAAGTTAATTGATAATACAGACTGCATCACATGCGTCCAAAATAAAAAAAATGACTGGTTAGATTTCCCCTAAGTTACTAAGTTGGGGGATGATAAATCAACAGCCATGTCACAAACAAATATAAGTCTATTTGCCCAAGCCCTGCACCTTATTGATCGCAACGCGTTCGCTAAGATTGTGAAGGAGCATGATAGTGATAAGCATACAAAAGGCATCAACAGCTGGACGCATCTTGTGACAATGCTCTTTATGCAATTTGCCGGGGCGACCTCTTTGAGAGATATAAGCAATGGCTTGCGAAGTGCACGGGGAATCTCAGCCATCTAGGAGTCAGTAGGGCGCCTAGTAGATCTTCCATCAACTATATCAACATATCAACCAACACAGACCATTCGAGGTGTTCAGAGACATGTACTTCAGCTTGTTGGAGGAATTGGAGCCATCACTTCAGAGAAGGAGGTGAAACAATGTTAATTACCATCTTCATCTACAAAAGCAATCTCCCCGCAAGGAATTTCCAAAGGACCATGGGGCCCCATGCTAATTCTATAGAAAAGTTCTTTTTCTTTCAAGACAAGTGCTGATCTCGCGGGTCCTCCGGCCTGATATGAGATAGTTACTATATAGAACATATGCTCCCCATTTGGCTCGATTATTTTCTGCAATGCGGTTGAATTGTGAAAATTTGTATCTACAAAGGATTTCATTCCGGTTAAACCATAGCTATACAATGGTAGCTTTTCAATTGTCATTGTATCAGTTGGTATAAATAATTTCAAGTATGAGTCAGATGGAGGGGAAAGCGGAAATGAATCACCGGGAAAACTGACCTTGAATTCTATGGCGGAATTGGTTTGATTTATTATCCGAGTCCAGAATGCTGCAAAAAAATATTGTTTTCCTGTCGAATCAGTATATGGTGTTTCAGGTTCAATGTTTCCACCTTTTGGATCACTGTTTTGTATTGTTATCCCTTTTCCAGTAGAAGACGCATATGTAGTGTCTGTGCGAATATATCGGTAGCCGCTGGCTTTTTCCAAATCATAGATTAGTGATAGTTGTCTGCCGCTATTCTCTGCAACTTTTCCCGTTCTAAAATTACTTCTTCGCCCACAGGAACAAAGCCAGGTAATTACCAAAATCAATATTATTACGCTATTTCTCATTTTTCTGCTTGCTCACAGCTTCTATGCGATCGGGTCGACAGAGAGGCTGGCGTCATATCTAGTGCTAGGCCCTGCTCTCCATCTAGGAGGCTGTTGAATTACTGGCTCGATTTGGCTCGCTAGCTTATTTTGGTTGCAGACGAGCCAAAAAACGCAGAAATAGCCGAGCTATATCGAGTATTTTTGGTGAAGTATGCGGG
>CAJQNM010000110.1 GCA_905479665.1 uncultured Saprospiraceae bacterium | reverse complement strand
GTAAACCTGCTGCAATGGTGGATCAGCTCGGGAGCATCGCCCACCGACAGCCTCGGAGCCGGACCTCAAGACACCACGGTCAACAAGAGCATTGCACAGCTTCTCCCTATGCTGGCCGGGTATCAAATGACCAAGCAGCGCAATCGCAGAGAACGTCAAAAACTGAGCCCCAAACTCATTCGACTGGGTACCAAAAATGGCCTCAGTATTGCGAGCGATGCAGAATCAGATTCCACCTTGTACACCGCATCGATGCAACTGCCTGCTAAAATTGTGACTGATGCCTCTATCGAGGCCCTCCTTCCTTATGCAGATGTATTTTCAAAAATCTCCCTCGTCTCTGCAGACATCACAGACGAAGCACTCTACTACATTGGTCAAATGCAGAATCTACGTGAATTAATTTTGGTCAAATCTTGCATTACAGGTGAGGGTCTAGCGTACCTAAAAAGCTTGCCACATTTAGAATTGATAAATTTATCGTACACCGATGTGACGGATGCCAATGTGCTCTCGCTCGCTCAGTATCCTCAACTAAAGAAGGTCTATTTATTTCATACCATGGTGGGGGCCGCTGTTGTCGACGCGCTCAATGCTCATTTAACCGAGGCCAAAGTAACCTTTGAAGAGGGGCCGTATTTTTAATTAATTAATGATGAAAAGGCCTCACTCAAAATTTGGAATGAGTGAGGCCATCTGCTGTATATTTATTATTCCTTAAAATAAGGTTGCTATTGATAGATACAGACCGAAAAGTAACTTACTGAGGCATCGAAACTGACAATTAGAGACCCACCATTGAAGGTGGCGGCGACAGCTGTATGCGCTTCGCTGATGGGAGTAATTTGTACTACACAATTGGACGCACTAAGCGATTTATTTCTGACTGAGATCGTATAATTACTTCGGTTTTCAGTGGCTGTGATGCTACTGGAGCCATGGCTTTTTCTACCATTTCCATCAAACATACCATAGGCCACGAGATTGCTTTGACCCGCAGGTCCTGCTGGTCCTGTCTCACCAGCTGGTCCCCTTGCACCTTGTGGCCCTGCCGGTCCCGCCGCACCCACAGCGCCCTGTTGCCCTTGCGCACCGGCTGGTCCTGCCGGCCCTCCCTCACCGGTATCGCCTTGTGGTCCTGCTGGTCCTTCCGCACCCACAGCACCCTGAGGGCCAGCTGATCCGGTCTCACCGACAGCACCTTGAGGTCCGGGTTCACCCTGTGGTCCTGCGGGCCCAATTTCACCAACGGCACCCTGCGGGCCTGGCTCGCCCTGTGGTCCAGCTGGTCCCTCCATTCCAGATTCACCTTGCGCACCACTCTCACCACGGCAATCCATACGATCCACCTTGCCATCTCCATTTAGATCTTCGGTCGGCAAGTCTGCAACACCGTTTGCATTTAGATCCCAGCAGGCATCACCATCGATCGGCAGGGCTACGGTCTTCTCGTCACCATTGTGCAGCTGAATGACCAATTGGCCCTCTTCATCAAGAATGATGTCTTCAACTCCATCACCGCTGCGGGGGGCATATAGTGCATAAGGAACATAGTTGAGGCGTTGCTTTCCCGAAATCTGCTCACCATCCCCGAAATCGTATTTAAGTTGAATGGAAAATGGACCATTGGCCCAATCAATTCCTCTAAAATTCAATCCCTCGGTGCCAATGGGCAGCTGTACGATCCCGTAGCAATCGGTGGCCGTTTGATGCTGCTCAGACCCAATGAGTTCGTCGCCTTTCAGCAGCTCGACCATCACTTGCACACTCTCGTTGCAGATCGACTCTGCTTTATCAGTACCATTAAAAATCAGCGCTTGATAATTAAATACAGCAGCTTCTTGCGCTTGCACAAAACTACACAGCAAAATCAAAGCAAATAGTAATATATTTTTCATGTCTTTTGAGTTTATTATTTGTAGGAATTTCTGACTAATTATTTTTTGAATAAGACCACTAATGCACAATCTGAATTACTTGACTGGCAGATTTGTCAGCTGTACGGAGGGATAGCAGATAGGAACCCGATGATAGGTCACTGAGATTCCATTGCATTCTTTGGCCACGTGGGAGCCAGTGCAATTCACGAATTTTGTGCCCCATCATGTTGTATATACCAACGTGAATATCGCGAGGTGGCGAGCCCTCCCACTGCAAGATCAGGTAATCGGTCACGGGATTGGGAAAGGCCGTGACACTCAAATCTGAATCGGCCCACTCAAATACCGGGGTCGATACTGCGCCACAGAGGAAGGGAAGAAAGTAATGTGCGACGATCCTGCCCGACTGTGGGTTTGCAAGCGCACTGGACCAGTTGCCATTAACTAACATGCCCAGCATACCCTGGTGGCCCTTGCCCTGGCTCTCCCGATTACAATTCTGACAAAAGCCCGACGAGCCGCTGTGGGTAAGTTGGGCAAACCCAAAGAGGGGCAACATGGCAATCAGCACAGTCTGACAGAATTTTATTTTACGTTTCATAGCGTTCTATTTTTATTGCTAATGCCCTTTATATGTTTGACAAATTGGAGTATTAACAGTAGCCTTGATTTTATTTTTGGCTCTCTTTGGAGATCCGCTTTTTTTAGGAGTACCTCCGCACTCAAAGGCAAGGTGGCCCCGGCTGTTAGCGAGAAACTGACACTGGTTCGGAAGGGCCGGTGATGGTTTGGTCCAACATCCCTTTCACGACATACGTATAGTTTATACCTCTTTGTGAAGTCGCATCCAGAAAATAATTTTCAGAAATAGGCTGATCGCCAATTTCAAGAAAATCTTGATTTTTCTCTTTGCGGAATATTTTAATGCTCTGCAATGATGACGAGCTCAAGTCTGCCCACCTCAATGCAATGCCATCTGGCAGCACTTTCGCTTTGAGATATTTCGGTCCACGCAACTCCGGTCGATCTAGTAATTTAACCACATGTGATCGACTCGCTCCCGATTCTCTTCCGAATACATCAATTGCATGGACCTTGTAGAGGTAGACCAGATTACTTAATGCTGTTGTATCCGCATAGTGGAGGGTGAATTTGTCGATGGTTTCCCTATTCGCTAAAATCCATTCGGCCTCGTTGATCGCTTTACGGTAGATCTGGAATCCGCTTATTTTTTCAGCGTCCAATTGATTTATTTGCCAATGCAAGTGGGTAACCCCCGGCCCATCGACCCGATGGGAGATATCTGTGGGTGGTACTATGTGGAGATCGATAACCGGACGAACAAAGGCGGTATCAGAAAAATCCCCCAGCATATATCCTTCGCTTTCTGCTCGCACGGCATAGCCATATGTGCGGATATCAAGACCACTGAAGGTCGTATCGGTAAATTGCATGATCGAATCACGTGGAACAAAGGCCGATATTTGTTTGAGGGCTTGATCTTCTGTCATGCGATATACATAATACCCGCGGTGGTTCGTTCCGGCAGGCTCCCACCTGAGGTGCACACCGTGGTCATCACCGTGAGCAATCAATTTCTTGGGGGGCAATGGTTTTTCTACAAACTTGCAATTGCCAGTGAGAATGGGACTCTGACCCATGATTCCGACATAGTCTACCGGAATCAAAAAGTAGTAATAATTCTTCAAGGCTGCCTCGACAGGATCGATATACGAGGTATCGGTAGGAGGAAGAGTAGCAATCAATTCGAAAGGCTGATCCAGTTTTTCAGAGCGGTATATTTTGATCTGCCGCAATAGTGCCGACCTGCTGTATCGCCACTTCATTTCAATCGATTTTTGGCTAGTGACGCTTGTGATATCTGCCGTCAGCAAAAGCGGCCTATCATGAGGGCTAAAGGTGTGCACTGCAAATCTCTGAGAATAATTACTCGTACGTCCCTTGGTGTCCAGGAAGGTTACATAATAGTCGAAAAAGCCCTCAGCTGACAAGGAGCTATCGGTGACATTTAAAGCGATCTGACCTCCATTTGCTGAGAACCCACCGGTTCCCGTTATTTCAGTAAAATGGTCTGAACCGGCAGCCGCTCGGAAAACCCTGAATCCTGCCAACGATCTGGACAATTGGCACTGCCAAGTGAGGGATGGTGACGGCCCGTCGCTATCAAAAGCAATGTTTTCAATATTTAATTCGAAATTATCGGGCTGATATTGAACCGTGAGCGTCGTGTCTGTGCCACCGTCTCTGGTGAATCTAAATTCGTAACTGTGACCTACTTCCAGATTTTGAGCCAACACCGCTAAACCGAACGCAAGGGTTATGGTCGGTTCAAATTGATCGATGGCTGGGGCCAGGTCTTCAGCCTTCTCCAATACGTGCCACCGCTCTACTAATTGTAGGGAATCAAAATGATTGTACCCTGTCCAAAGATCCTCCACTTTCCGATAGTTTTGTATAAATACTTCGGAACTGGGAGCACGTTCAATAGTACCTTGATAGGTATATCCTCGGCCTTCTCTCCGTTCTATCTTGACACTACTGGACTCATTGACATGGACGTCCGCGTAAAATAATATTCCCTGATCGGTTGACACCCAATCTATTTCTTGGGCAGAAAGCACGCTTGATCCCAGAGTTACTAAATATAACATGATCATTTTGCTGATTGACATAGCATTTAAGGTTTTGCCTTTATACAAAATCGAGAAGTCCACTATTAACACTCAGCCCTTTTTTTACTTGAGAAAATCCAAATGCCTACGATTGCGAGGAAAAATCACTGTGGAGCCCTTGATTTCATTGGTCTTTTGACTTTCGCGACGAAAACCCAATGCATAAATTGGGATGATCAATTCTCCCCTTGTTCCTCTTCATCTGTTGGGGTGTGCAAAATCAGTTGCATCCCGGTTGTTCACTGCCCGAGCAACCCTCAGCGCCATCGGTAAATTGTATATTGCAACCATCATCTTTCGCTCTGAGAATTGCTGCTTTTGCTATTTCAAAATCATCAGAAATAAGGCCACAGTCTATCGAGCCAGATAGCATGGCTGAAACACAGCAGTCCAGGCCACTGCTGTTATAATCAGA
>CAJQNM010000109.1 GCA_905479665.1 uncultured Saprospiraceae bacterium | reverse complement strand
ACAATGTGCAGCGCTTTGTTACCGATGAAGGTTTTGTTCAAAATGAAGGAGACATCGGTGTAAAGCCTGACAAACCCTATGGCATTTCTTACGATGCCCTCGTGCCAAAGCGTAACCAATGCAGTAATCTTCTAGTACCGGTGTGTCTGTCAAGCTCGCACATTGCCTTTGGCTCTATCCGCATGGGACCCGTATTCATGATATTAGGGGAGAGTGCAGCCACCGCGGCAAGTCTGGCAATTGATCATGGTCAAGCAGTGCAGGATGTGGACTACGCGGAATTAAGAACATTGTTGCTGGATGGTAGGCAGGTGTTGGAGTATTAGGATGTGGGTGTAAGGGGGTTCAAGGGTTCAATGGGTTCAAGGGTTCAAGGGTGTTCAAGGTTCAAGAAGATCGCTAACTTGCTCTGACTCTTTGAACCTCGAATTTTTAAACTTTGAACCCTTAAAGGCATGAAATTAGGATTTGTATCAGCCATTTTACCCGAACAAAGCCTCCGTGAGGTTATCGAAATTGCCAGCGACATTGGTTACGACTGCGTCGAACTGATGTGTTGGCCCAGGGGCAAATCAGAGCGTCGGTACGCCGGGATTACCCATTTGGATGTGGATGACCTGGATGAAAAGGAGCTAAGAAATATTAGTGGCCTATTGGCAGAAAAGAAGATTGGAATTAGTGCCTTGGGATATTATCCAAATCCCTTGACAGGCGATCAGGATGCTTCTAGGCAGTATGTCTTGCACCTCAAAAAGGTGATCTCCGCTGCTGCAATTTTGAACCTGAAGAACGTGAATACATTTGTGGGTCGCGATCACACAAAATCTATCGAAGACAACTGGGATCGATTTCTAGAAATCTGGAAACCCATAGTCGGTCATGCGGAAAAAAATAATGTATTTATTGGCATCGAAAACTGCCCCATGCTATTTACCAACGACGAATGGCCCGGTGGTAAAAATCTAGCAACATCTCCGGCGATCTGGGAGCGTATGTTTGAGGAAATGGACAGCGATCATTTAGGTTTGAATTATGACCCCTCGCACATGATATGGCAGCACATGGATTATTTGAGTCCACTGCAAGAATTTAGTTCGAGGTTATTTCACATCCATGCAAAAGATGTGCGAATCGATCAAGACCAACTCGATCGACACGGTATCATGGCCACGCCAAATTTGTGGCACACACCTAAACTACCGGGCATGGGTGATGTGCACTGGGGTCAATTTTTCTCACACCTCACCAGTGTAGGTTACAACGGTGCGGTCTGTGTAGAGGTAGAGGATCGTGCCTACGAAGGCAGCCTCAATCGTCGCATCGCCTCTTTGCAACAAAGCCATACTTATTTACGTCAATTTATTCCAAAAGCAAACGACTATGCATCCTAAAGTACTTGAACTGGCAAAGATGATTGATCATTCTCTCCTGCATCCCACGATGACCGATGCAGATCTTGAGGAGGGATGCAAGTTGGCGGTGGCATACCATGCCGCATCTGTCTGCATAAAACCCTATGCCGTGACGCAGGCCAAAAAATGGCTGCAGGGATCCGGAGTCATGGTCGGTACGGTAATCGGTTTTCCCCAAGGCAACAGCAGTATAGAAATAAAAGAAGCCGAGACGATGCGCGCCTGTCGTGATGGTGCCGAGGAAATTGATATGGTGGTCAACATCGGCAAAGTACTCGGTGAAGATTGGACCTACATCATGCATGAAATAAAATCGGTCAAAGAAATCTGTGTTGCACATCAAGCGGTTTTGAAAGTGATCTTTGAAAATGATTTTCTCCCCGAGGATAAATTTAAGATCCGGCTTTGTGAGATATGCACCGAGCTGCGTGTGGGTTTTGTAAAGACTTCCACGGGCTATGGCATGGTAAAAGGAACTGACGGCCGCTACGGTTACCAAGGCGCCACGGAGCAGGATTTAATTTTAATGCGTCGACATACGCATCCCGATGTACAGGTCAAGGCAGCGGGTGGTGTGCGCACGTTAGACGATTTGCTTGCCGTAAGAGTCCTTGGGGTCACTCGCGTGGGTGCGACGGCGACAGCTGCAATACTTGATGAGGCGGCGAAGCGATTTGGCGGGGATGTTATTGGTGGAAAAGTGGGTCCTGCCGGGTATTGACAAGCATCGATTCTCTCAATTAATGCATTTACCTTTTATGCCCTAAATCCCATTCACCTAAGAAATGATATTTGCGCACTTTGGGAAAATTTTCTGGTTTCTGAACGTAAGAAAGTACTGGCTTACAGCGATTGGTACAGCGGCACCTATTTTTGGCGCACTTACGATCAACAGGAGATCGACTACGTAGAGGAAAAAGATGGACAACTATCAGTTGCGTAAATTTAAATACCAGAAAAAAAACAGTGAAAACCGGGCAGCATGCTTGGATGTGTGTATTGAATATCGGACTCTATCCAATGTGGTTTTAACCCATTGTTTGCGAATTCAAGGGGCTAAAGCCGCCTTGGAATGAGTTTCTTCATTTTGGATGCGACCCTGAGTTAATTACGAATAAGATATAAATTGCCGAAAATCGACTTAACTAGATAATGTGGTAATTCAGGTCTGAAGAAATATTAACTATTATGAAATATATTACATTAATCCTTGCCCTAATTTCAATCGGGCACATTGCTAAATCACAAGAAAATCGAAAAGTCGAAGGTGCAAATACAATATCAACATCAGCAGACACATCGCACGAAAGAGGAACAATCACGGAAATAAGTGCCAAAAAACCACTCTATTTTTTAGGCTCTGATCAATCGGACAATAAAGTTAGACTGTTTTCGGATACCATAAATGATCTGGGAGAATTGGCAGAACATTCGAGATGGCATTTCTTGCCCAATCATATGCCGACTGATGCAAAGAGAGTAGATCATCAAGGAGAAATCAGTGTTATAATCGCGTCTCATGGCTCAATCTATCAAATTCCAATTAATTATCAGGATAAATATGTTTATGCTGAGACGCACCCAAGTTGCCATTCTGTAGAAATATTACCGGATGGAAACATGATTTCAGCAAACAGTAATGGCAACAAGCTGACTCTGCATTTTAATAAACAGGAAGAGGTCGACAAATTTAGATTTATCGAAAGCTTTGATATTTTATTTGAGTATGCTCACGGCGTGGTATACGACAAGCAGCGTGATGTGGTTTGGGCGTTGGGGTTCACGATAGGAAAATTTAAATACAATTGTTGTCCAACTCCAGAATTAACATTGCTGAATGAATACCAACTTCCAACGCCACATAGTGATGGTCATGACCTGTTTCCTGATGAAAATGGCGATTTACTTGTAACAAGTGACCAAGGAGTCCTAAAATTCACTATTGACTCTCTAAATAATCCACTTTTCAGTAGCCTAATTTATTCCGATCATAACATCAAAAGTGTCGTTTCGGATATCTATTCCAATGATCTGTACATTACATCACCAACAGATATCGCCGGGTATGAAACTTGGCAAACAAATAAGATCATAAACGTATCACAATCTACGCATTACGTGAGGCCTAGTTCTAAATTCTACAAAGTAAGGTTGTGGCAAAAAAATAACTTTAGTTATGACTAAGCAATACTGTGCGATGCACTTTTTGGTAATCCATATGAGGCCAAGTCTTAACCGAGTCATGTCACAAATTGGCATTCCCAGGTGGAACGTACCCGACAACCACGATCTTAAGATAAGATCGAATTATAACTATAGACCAATGAAGTATTTAATCCTGTTACTAGGAGTTACTCTATTTTCCTGTGCTCAAGAAAAAGACTACAATGTTCTTTTCATTATTTCCGATGATTTAACTGCAACTGCCGTATCGTCATATGGAAACGAAGTTTGCAAAACACCAAATATTGACAAGCTTGCCTCCGAAGGAGTTCGATATACGAAAGCATATTGTCAGTACCCTGTCTGCGGACCTTCTCGTGCTTCCTTTATGAGTGGATATTACCCACATGCCACGACAACTTTTGGATACGTAAGTGGTCGCGACAATATTGGTCATGAACGCAAGACTTGGTCACAGCTTTTTAAGGAAGCTGGATACTTCACTGCTCGAGTGAGTAAAATCTTCCACATGGGTATCCCAATTGATATTGAAACAGGCAGCGACGGAACAGATGACCCTGCTTCGTGGAATGAAAAATACAATAGTCAGGCGCCCGAATGGCAGACGGTCGGTGACGCTGAGTTAGTCCAAGGAAACCCTGACGGGAAAATAGAAAGAAAGGGTGGAAATGTGATGACCATCGTCAAGGCCGATGGAGATCATCTGGTACATGCCGATGGACAGACTGCTGACAAAGCCAGTGAGTTAATCAGAAAACACAAAAATGAAAAATTCTTTCTCGCTGTCGGGATGGTACGCCCTCATGTACCGTTTGTCGCACCAAAATCATATTTCGATCCATATCCCTTTGCAAAAATCATGCTTCCTGAAAAAGTCGAAAACGACTGGGATGATATACCTGAAAGAGGGATTAACTATGTCACAAGTGTGAATGGTGAGATGAGTGTTGAACAACAGCAAAAAGCAGTAGCTGCTTATTATGCTTCCGTTTCCTTTATGGATGCACAAGTGGGCAAAGTGCTAAAAACACTAAAAGAAGAAGGGATTGAAGACAACACCATTGTAATATTTACCTCAGACCACGGCTTTCATCTTGGCGAGCATGATTTCTGGATGAAAGTGAGCCTGCATGAGGAATCGGCAAAAGTTCCGCTCATCATTAAAGTCCCAGGCAAGAAACCTGCTGTTTGTCATTCATTTGTCGAACTTCTTGATTTATACCCAACGGTCGCAGAACTAGCAGGATTAAAACATTCTGAGCATCTTCAGGGGAAAAGCATTGTGGAGACACTTGACTATCCCAAACAAGCAGTGAGAGATATGGCCTTCTGTGTCTCCCAAGGCGGGAGAACTTTTTTGCTTAGAACGGATAAATGGGCTTATATTCAATACGATGAGGATGCAGAATCCGGTATGGAACTTTTTGATATGGAAAATGACCCAAAACAATATACCAATCTAGCCCACAACCCTGAACACTCAAAAACTGTTGCTGAATTTCAGCAAAAACTTAAGGTCAAATTGCAAGAAGTGCGCACAAATGACATAGGAATCGATTACAATCGAAAGTAAATATTGAGCGTGCCCATAAGGGATGGTTCATCCCTCCCCTATTGTCGGCGAGATCCATACGTCGGCGCAAAACTTACGGAGGACGTAGTCATCGGTAATGCCTCCTGGATGTGTATGGATTTCATCTTACTTAGATTTTGCTGTGTATGTTGAAAGGTGGAGCAGGCGGCGAAACAGGAGTTTGAGCAATACCGCTGGCTCCTTTGGTTTGACATTCATAGACTCAACCGAGCCCTTATGACCCGGATCGGATCATATCTAAGAGATTATTCATGGCAGAGTTGCCTCGCCTGCTAGGTTTGATGGTGGTCGTCCCCAAGCACACATTGATCGTCAGGACAAACCAGCCAGAGATTCCTTATCTTGATAATGAACTAGTAGAACCTGTGTTGGGCACACAGATCCCATGACCAAAAAATGCCTCCTGAGTACGCAGCGAAGATTGCATGAACCGATAGATACAAATTGGAAACACTAATTATAAATCAAATAAACCAAAAAAATGAGTACAATTAGATTAGGAGACGAAGCTCCAAACTTTACGGCACAAACGACAGAAGGGGAAATCGATTTCCATAATTGGTTAGGGGAAGACTGGGGAATCCTATTTTCTCATCCAGCAGATTATACTCCCGTATGTACAACTGAGTTAGGGACTGTTGCGAAGTACAAAGCCAAGTTTGATGAAAGAAATGTGAAAGTTGTCGCATTAAGTGTCGACGGTCTTGATTCACACAATGGATGGATCGCTGACATCAATGAAACCCAAGACACAACTGTCAATTTTCCCATAATTGCTGATGAGGATAAAAAAATCGCATTGCTTTATGATATGATACATCCAAATGCAGACAGCAAACTTACGGTGAGATCTGTGTTCGTGATCGGCTCGGACAAAAAGGTAAAATTAATGATTACGTACCCTGCTTCCACAGGCAGGAATTTTGACGAATTATTAAGAGTCATTGATTCACTTCAGCTTACCGCTTACCATAAAGTTGCGACTCCTGCCAACTGGAATAGTGGGGATGATTGCGTAATTGTTCCTTCTGTTTCTAATGAAGAAATACCAAGCCTATTTCCAAAAGGACATACTGAGGTAAAGCCTTACTTAAGAATGACTCCTCAACCGGATTTGAATTAGCATTTGCTACAACAGAGTATAAAGAGCATTAAGATGCTCTTTATACTCCCGTACTCGGGCAAACAAGAAAATGCCCAGAATCCAAAACGAACAATAATCTTGAAACTGATTGAAACCTTACCAGCTATACTATTCCTTGGCTGCCTCATTGGCTGCGGAAGTAGCATGCTAGAAGTTCCTGCCTCGCCTTACCTTATTAGTGATGATTCTTTTTCCTTAGATACAATAGCACAGGGCTTCACCATTCCCTATGGAATCGCCATTGTTCAAGAAAATGAATACTTTATCACAGATAGGGTTGGGAAAATGTTCCACTTTAAAGATGACAATCTATCTGAGATCAGTGAGATGCCAGAGGTGGTCACCTTTCGCATCCCTGGGATACCGGCAATTTTACATGGTGGGCTGATGGACGTCAGCATTCACCCCAACTATTCAAACAATTCCTGGATATATATATCCTACTTAGATACCGACGGCTTAGCAAGGGTATCGAGGCTAAAGATCCAGAACAATACGGCCGCTCAATTTGAGCATATTTTCACAACGAGAAGCCAAAATTACTCTGGGAATGGAATGAGGATCGTATGGGAAGATAGTACTCATTTTTTCCTAAATGTTGGAAATTCAGACCTTTCGACGAAGACGAATCCAATTCTGTATGCACAAGACCTCCATTCGGATGCAGGAAAGATTCACAGGTTGATGGAGGACGGGAGCATCCCCCCTGACAATCCAGTTTTTGATGGCCTTACCATACCCTCAACAATTTGGAGTTATGGGCATCGAGATGTGCAAGGTCTTTATTATGACGAGTCAACCAATATGCTTTTCGGCGTCGAACATGGTCCCAAAGGTGGGGATGAATTCAATGTAATTGAAAAGGGGAAGAATTATGGTTGGCCCCTCTTTAGCTATGGAATCAATTATGATGGGGCATCAGTTTCTACGATTTCAGAAGATTCAGCTGCGGCCCTAACTGTTTTTCCCGAGCACTATTGGACTGTTTCTACAGATGACGGTGGTCA
>CAJQNM010000108.1 GCA_905479665.1 uncultured Saprospiraceae bacterium | reverse complement strand
CCGTGGCACAAATGATCGAGCGAACGCATAAGATCTCTGATGAAATGTCCGTGGGCCTGGGCTGGCATGTTATAAACACTGAGCGTGGCGCTCGGTTGCTCTGGCACAACGGGGGCACCTCTGGCTTTACTTCGTCTCTCTCCATCGACCGGGAAAATCAAACAGGAGTTGTTATCCTGACCAATGTTTCCGCCTTTCACCCTGAAATGGGAAAAGTTGATAAGTTGAATTTTGAGTTGATGGAATGGTTGGCTGAGAAGTAACCGAACTGTCAAAGAAATCAGGAGAGCTGAGCAAATCAGGAAAAAATATTTTGAATCGAAAACCAAGACGAAATGAGGTCAATAGGTCTAAGCGAACTCAAGGATAAATCTCTTGGAAAAATTGGAACCGCTAGAAGAGACAAATATGAATATGAACTTCGAGTAGAGCTCCTCTCTGAACAAATTAAGGCATTGAGAAAAGAACAAAATTTAACACAAGAACAGCTAGGTATACTGATAGGTGTACAACGGGCCCAAATTTCAAAATTAGAGAACAACACTTCAAATGTAACTATCGGAACAATATTGAAGGTGTTTAATGCACTCAAGGCTACTGTGAGCTTTAGTGTTGAGAAACAAGAGGTTGTGACTGCTTAGGGGCCGGCAAATAATAACTTTCCGATTTGATACGGCCCCTTTTACCACCATACTTCGTTACTCAAAGCCTTGGGTAGCTAGGCTATCCGCGGTTTTCGTGCCTTGTCTGGTGGCAAAATTGGCTCGCCTGAAAACAGGAACTTATTATTCGTCGGCCCCTAATTTTCCCAATTATCGATTCTCCTGCCGATCACACAATCGCTACCGGCTTGATATCAGTAAGGTGGTACTTCGTATCTTCCACCAAATGAGCAAACCTCTCTTTCAAAAACTTGGTATGAAACCGGATTCAGAATGGTGTCTGCTGGGTAGACCTGACCATTACTTTGAAGTCTTAGGCGATACTGTAGACGTGCACTTTTCCGAAGAGATCCATGAGCAGTGCGACGGCATTCATTTCTTTGCCTATCACCGCATAGACCTCGAAGAGCGTATTGTCGAACTTGGTCGGGCTATTAAGCGGGACGGGATGATATGGATATCATGGTATAAAAAAAGCTCACCCTTTGCCACGGATATGGATGAAGATTTTATTCGTGAAATGTGCCTTCCATTGGGATTGGTCGACAACAAAGTCTGTCGTGTGGATGATGATTGGAGCGCGCTCAAATTGGTGTGGCGGAAAGAACTTCGGTAATTTAGCCTCTCAAAGAAGGCGATGGAAAGAAAGAATTACAGCAGCGGAGCTGTTTGGGAGGATTTGGTGGGCTACAGCCGAGCAGTGCAAATGGGGCCTCTCCTCGAAGTGACCGGTACTGTGGCTATCGATGATCATGGCCAGCTGGTCGGCAAGGATGATCCCTACACGCAAACATGCTGCATTTTTGAGAGGATCGAGAAGGTTCTTACAGAGGCTGGTTTTGAGCTGGAGGATGTCATTCGTACCCGCATGTTTGTCACCGACATATCGCACTGGGAGGAGTATGGAAGAGGACATGCCAAGTTTTTCAAGACGATTAAACCGGCAACTTCCATGATTGAAGTTTCTGGATTAATCGAGCCAGATATGTTGATTGAAATTGAAGCCACCGCCTACAAAATTGGATGGAATGGAAAACAGGATTGATGTACCCTCCAAAAAGAAATTGCCGTTTCCGATTCAACCAAAACTGCGTGAGTATCTTGGTCATTACAACCGTCTCACCAAGCTACCCATCGACTACCTCGATTTGCTGCGCTATACGGTAGCTGTACCACTACTTAATTATGATGGAGAAGATACTTTGTGGCAAACAGTACACTATACCGAGGCTGATCGCGAAGAAGTGCATCGTGCGCTGACTTCTATTTATGCCTTGCTCAAGACCGATGGAGACGAAGAGGTACTCGAGCATCTCTCTGTGGCGAGAATCGATTACTGCACCTTTGGAAATTCCAATCCCTTTCGGATACGTATCATCAATCGGCTCAATGACAACTACGATCATTTCTACGTAAAAAAAGCGGATGCTTCACGCATCTACGGCTTGGAGCTTGAGGATTTACTATCTCCCAACCGCTTTACCTATGTGGTCAATAAAGAGACGCTCATTGAGGAGCATATCGCAGGGGTGCCAGGTGACGATTTTATCAAAAGGCATTTGGACGACACGCATTTTAATCAAACTCGTATTGCTAAAGAATTTGTAAAATTTAATGAGCGGTGCTTTGTGCGACTCTTAGGAGATATGCGGTCTTACAATTATGTGATTGATATTACTCCTGACATTGAGGGATCGCAATTTCGTATCCGGGCGATCGATTTTGATCAGCAGTCCTACGAAGGTCGAATGAACTTTTACCTGCCGCAGTATTTTAAGGATAATAATCCCATTATTTATTTGGGCATCGGCACCATGAAGCCTGAAACTGTGCGCCAGTATCAAATGGAAGAGCGCAGTCTGATCGCCGCCCGCGTACGGACTTCGCGAAAACGACTCAACCGTTTATTTCAGATCATGAGTAAGGACCAGATATCAACGGATGAGAAAGTTTTTCAGCTCAAACACGAATTGACCAAACATCATCGCAGTGATGAATTTCTGAACTGCAAGACGATGGGCGAAATTGTGCTCACCAATATTCAGCTTGTGCTGGCCAAGGATTTCAAGCAGAGCATCGTATTCTGATCAGAGGAAAAGGGGAAGAGAGGAAAACGCTTCGCTGAGGAAGAGAGGAAGAGGGGAGAAGAGGAAAACGCTTCGCTGAGGAAGAGAGGAAAAGGGGAAAAGAGGAAAACGCTTCGCTGAGGAAAAGGGATCTCCCAGAGGCCCCAGAGGCCAGCAGGCAGGCTTTGCATGGCACGGTGGGTGGCGAGCTCTCTGAGGGGTTTTACGCTAGATAAATAATAATTCGATGAAAAATAAACCGCACAATATTACCATGTTGGGTACGGGTCTTATCGGCATGTTTTATACCCAGACATTGCATGCCCACCGCAGTCACGATCGGGTGAAAATGGTTTATTCGCGATCGGTGGAAAAAGCCATGCAGTTTGCTTCAGACCATGATATTCCCAAATATACCGATGACCTTGCTGTTGCTATCAACCATCCTGAAACCGATGTAGTGGTGATCGGTCTACCCAATCA
>CAJQNM010000107.1 GCA_905479665.1 uncultured Saprospiraceae bacterium | reverse complement strand
TGGAGGTGGCGAGGAGACTATCCACGAGATTCGTTTTCCGTAAAATGGTCCGGACAAATAATTCCACCGATTGATGCGGAGTACACGTTCGAATTATTGCATGATGGATATGTGACATTTTCAGTAGGAGATCAAATCTTAATTAATCAAGAATTGGACGACAGTGAAATCACCATCCCATCCGAAACGAAAATAAATTTGGAAGGAGGCAATGCGTATGATTTCGAGATTTATTACGAGCACTTGGAGTATATTTCGCGTCTCCAGCTGGCCTGGAGCTATGGCGTAGTGCAAAGTGAAGTGGTGCCCAATTGCCAGATTCAATTGCCGGGGACGACCACTTCGGTCGTGGTATCTACTGAGCCCAAACGCTTTGACCTTTATCCCAATCCCGTTGTGGAGAGTGATTTTCAACTCTATTTATACCAATGCACAGCCAAGGAAAATGTGCTAATCATCTACGATCAGTTGGGTAAAATTATTCATACACAGTCTTTGCAAAATTTTGGAAATACGATTTCCATCAAGAATATTCCGCAAGGGGTTTACTTTGCGGTTTTAGACCAGGACGGTGAGACGTCGACGAAGAAATTTTCCGTCGTGCAATAACCGACTCTACCCCTATCCTAAAGTCAGTTTCTGCTCGTTTTTGAAATTCTTGGAGACCACAAAGTACATGTCGATGTCTCCCTTGTTTTTTGCTTGGATTTTACCTCTGTAGTGACAGTCGAATTTATCTTTGACGAGCTCGTAAGTTGATCCGGAAATATTTACTTTTCCCACTGCTCCACTTGACTCCATACGACTAGCAATATTTACGGAATCACCCCAGATATCGTAAGCAAATTTGTCTTCACCCACTACACCAGCTACCAGCCGCCCTGTGTGAATACCGATGCGTACTTCCCAGGCTTCTTCACCATTTCTTTTCTTTTCCTTTTTCCATTCCTCAATAAAATCAATCATCTCCAAAGCTGTCTGAACAGCATCGTAGGCGTTGCTTTCATTCGGGGTGGGTACACCACCAGCACACATGTAGGCATCTCCGATCGTCTTAATTTTTTCCAATCCATTTTTTCGAGTGATGCGATCAAAAGCTTTAAAACAATAATCAAGATTTTGTACGACTGCCGATGGTGATAGTTTTTCGGCAATTTTGGTGAAGCCACTAAAATCAGTAAAAAGGATCGACACTTGCTCATATGCCAGGGTATCTGCTTTTCCTTTTTCCTTGAGCTCTTTGGCAGTGACGTCCGGAAGGATATTGAGCAATAGACGCTCAGAGCGCTCGTATTCATCTGCGTGAGCAATTGCCGTTGCTGTATACACTGCCAGGTTACGTAAAATGCTTAGTTGATAGTTATTGTATACTTCCGCCCGATCGGATTGTACAGTAAGAATTCCCTTGCAAATTTTATTTACCGAGAGCGGTACATAAATCATGGATTGAGAGCCGGGGCGTATCTTACTGCTGATATTCCTATCTGAATTTTGACCAGGGTCATGGCGATCAGTGATAAAAATTTCTCTTTGTTCATGAAAGCACACAATCTCAAGGGTATCGATTTCATGTTTTGAAATAATCATTTCGGAACTTACTGAATCCTTGGTCATGACGGTCTTGAATTCAAGAGAATTTGTGGCACTATTATTAACCCCCAAGGCAAACGTACCCACAGGCATGAATTTTATAACATGGGTATAGACTGTCTCGGCAATTTTCTCTAACGACAAAGAGCTATTTATCTCCCGTCCGATTTCAGATAGCATTTTGACATTGGCATATGCCTGCTCGGTTTTGTCCTTTTCTTTGACCAGCTCCTTGGTACGCTGTTCTACTTTTTTCTCGAGATTTTGATAGAGACGAGCATTCTCAATAGAGATAGCCATTTGTGAGGAAATAAATTCCAAGACACTGAGTCGCTCTGGACCGAAGGCCCCAGAGATATGGTTGTTCTCAAGATAAAGACATCCCACAAACTCACCTTGACGGAGGAGAGGATAGCAAAGTAGTGACTTAATCTTAGCGTTTTGAATGTAAGTTGTCTCTCCGAAACGTTGGTCTTGAGCGGCATTTTCTATGACAAGAGGAGCCTTGGTGCGTCGCACATAGTCGAATGCACGTGTTGAAAGTTTGTTTTTTGTTTGTACCGGGTCTGAGGAGATAGGTATCGAAATGAGGTTTATCTTCTCCTCATCTTGGCTAGACCATTCGCAAGCAATGGTCCAAATGCTGTCACCTTTGAGCAAGAGCAGTCCCCGTTCTGCGCCCAGATTTTTGATAATAAGTTGCATGATCGTGGTGACCACATCATCTAGTGACAATTTTTCTGCGATGGCTTGAGATGCTTGCAACATACTGCTCAGATCCAGCTCCCCAGCGGCTGTCTGAGTGCCGGCAATAGATCCACGGCCTGAAACTGCCATTGAACTACGAGTGCGAAGCTGAAGGGAATATTTTGCACTAAATGCATTCAACTTGCTTTGAGCTCCCCATTGTTTATAGCGCAAAGCTGCGTTTTGTAAATACTGTTCGGCGATGCTTGAGTCGTTTGTACTGAGCAGAAACGCACCCGCTAGTTCACTTGCAAGACCTTCGATGTGCACAAAGTTGTATAGTCGTGCTTCTTGTATGGCATGATCATATGCAGTTCGGGCAGCAATGGGCTGATTCTTTATCCGAAGTAGTTCTGCAGATACAAGGTGCAAGAGATGTTGATAATTGTCGGGACAAAATCTTGCGTACTTACGCAGTTTTCGTTGATTTGCTTTAATGATTCTCAGATGGGATTTCGACTCAGTGTGGAGGTCAATCACTTGAATGCGAACAAGTGAATCGTAAGCCCAGAAAAGGACACTTGGCATAAGGGATATTCCTCCATCTAAATATTTTCTCGCCTCATTTGCAAATTGCAATGCCTTCTCCGGTTGATAGAAATGCAAGGCAAGAGTCATCTTATGGAAGTATAGCAGGAAGAGGGCAGTAGCATCTCCCTGAGACTTGTGCTCAGCAATCATTTTTCGCTCATCATACTCGTCAGAAATCAAGGCAGAGGAGTGCTCTGTCTCCTGCTGTAAGTTTCGCCCAGCCAAGTAATAGATCCAGCCCAGGTTAAGCACTTGGGAGCGTCCGTGCTGCTTAATTACGTAACATGCCTCCCGAAATTCCTCAAGAAATAGATTGAGATCTTCTCCCAGAAAATAACGGTGGAAAAAATGATTGGCAATGCCAAAATCTGCCGCTTCCAAAGATCCTGTTTCCAAACCAAGCAGGTAGGCCTCTCGTAAGGGATCGACGGTGACTTTTAAGTGTTCAGAATAGTGACGAATGCAGGTATTATAAATCTGAGCCGTCGATGCTCGATAGACACTGTTCGGTACGGTTTCGATGCATTGCATGGCCACCTGTCCGAAGGCGCTTCCTGCACGTACATCTCCGACTCCACCACATAAAATCATGGCATAGCCTGCATAGCCACGAGTGATCTCCCGAGTGTTGCCATACTTGATGGCCAGCCCCACGGTGCGCAAAGCCAGTAGAGGCAGCAGATTTGGTTGGCCAAACATTGCTGGAGTGCCCATACTCACAATGATTGCATTGACCGCTTGCTTAATGGGATTGTCCATCATTTGATGGTTTGCCAATTTTGCGATTGGCTTTGTGCCGAGCAATATCTTATTTCTTATGAGGCCCATGAGTATGTGGCCTTTGTTGGGTTTGCTCGGAAAGCGCTCACCTAAATCTCGCAATAGGTCGAGCCCAAGAGAGAGGGCTTTGGTGTATTGATTTAGAGCCGTGTATGCATGGATACGTGTCTGCTGCACGGGTACCTGATCCAAAACCTCTCGTGTATGTTTTATGACCTGACCTGCATGTCGCTCCAGATCATCTATCTTGCTGCAAAGTGCCGCTGTTTCTACAAGTGCGGTGTACGTTTGTAACGTGTACGAATAGTCTTCCTGCCATGCCCCGTTGTCAAGCAAGGAGACTGAACTTTCGAAATATCTATAGGCTTCATCGTATGCAGCAGAAGTCATCGCTTTTTTTCCTGCATAGGCATTGACCCGAGAAAATTGAAAACGCTCAGTCAAATCCTGGACATGCTGAATTCCGTAATTAATTTGATTGGCAATATTAAATATGTGTTGTGAAATAAATCCATCTCCATCACTGATTGCCCGATTGGACAACATCCTTTTTCCGATAGTATAATGCGTCAAGGATTTTTCAGCAGGATCTATGAGTTCGTAGAATGCCTGTTGTACCTGATCATGAGAAAATTTATAATTCTTATTCTCGAGCGCAACGAGTAATTGATCGTCCACTGCGTGTTGGAGAATATCTTCGAGGGCATCTTCCTCCTGGGCCATTGAAATGCTGAGGCGTAATTGTGAAAATGAGCTACCCAAGCAGGAAGCGTACTGTAAAGCCTTTTTCATTTCAGCGGGAAGTCTCACCACTTGCCGTGCCATGAATGAGCCAAGGTTTTCTGAAATACCCAATTGGGCCACTGCGGATTCCTGAAAAACCCACATTCGTGAGGAAGAATCAAGGTGCAGCAAGCCATCGGTGTGCAGCAAATTGAGAAACGATCGAACAAAGAAAGCGTTGCCACCCGTCTTTTGATAGGTGGTCTTAGCAAGTTTCTTTATCAACAATGCATCCATGATGATCGAATCACTGATCAACGCCTCGATATCCTCAGTAGAGAGGTTTTTGAGCGAAATTGACTCAAGCTGGATATCCTCTTTCGTTAACACATCTTGGGTAAGCAGTAATGGATGACCTGCAGCCACCTCATTGTCGCGATATGCTCCGATGATCATCAATGACTGGATCGAGCGGTCTTGCAGCAGTGCACGCATAACTTGCAGGGAGGCCAAATCTGCCCACTGAAGATCGTCCAGAAAAACAATAAGTGGATGCTTCAGGTCTGCGACAGACCCAAAAAACTTACGCAGTAGATAGGTGAGTCGGTTTTGAGCTTCGGTTCCAGATAGCTCAGTGACCTGATTTTGCGGGCCTATGATCAGTTCAAGTTTGGGCTCGAGCTCAATCAGCAGTTGTCCCTGACCTGCTAGTGCAGTCAATAGCCGCTTGCGCCAATAGACGATCCGTTCCGACTTGGCGGTCAGAATCTGATTTACGAAATCTGACATTGCCTGGGTCCAAGCGAGATAGGGCTGATTGCGCTTGAATTTTTCAAATTTACCGGTGATGAACTGGCCCCGATTCAGAGAAAGTGATTTTCGAATTTCATGAATGAGTGCAGATTTTCCCATACCGGAAGAGCCACGCACCATGAGGCAAGATGTCTCACCCGCTATAGTGCGGTCAAGTAGTGCTTGGA
>CAJQNM010000106.1 GCA_905479665.1 uncultured Saprospiraceae bacterium | reverse complement strand
GGAGGGGCATCGCTCATGATTGCCGAGGGTGTGCTCGAGGAGGAGCCTGTACCTGCCGGTATTTTTGGTCAACATGTGCATCCTCCCCTACCAGCTGGCAGTGTCGGCATCCGAGAGGGAATCTATATGGCTTCTGCAGATGAGCTGTACGTCACAATTTTAGGAAAAGGCGGACATGCTGCTTTGCCTCGACATTTCATAGATCCCATCGCCATTGCTGCCCAGATCATCACCGCACTGCAGCAGATCGTCAGTCGTAAGGCGCCTCCCACGGTACCGACGGTGCTCAGTTTTGGTAAAATCAACTCCACTGGTGGTGCCACCAATGTGATTCCAAGTGAGGTAAAAATGGAAGGTACTTTCCGTACGCTTGATGAGGAATGGCGGTTTGAAGCGCATGAACTTATGGTGCGCACCGCATGCAAAATTGCTGAAGGCTTTGGAGGTCGTTGTGATTTTGAAGTTCGCAAAGGCTATCCTTATTTACGCAACGATGGTCCCTTGAGCAGGAGATTTCGCAGCTATGCAATCGATTATTTGGGTGCGGACAAGGTGGTAGACTTACCCATCCGGATGACAGCAGAAGACTTTGCGTACTACTCGCATGAGCTTCCGGCTTGCTTTTACCGCCTCGGTACGAGTGATCAAGCTCAAGGAAAGTTATCGCCCGTCCATACACCGACTTTTGATGTGGATGAGGCTTGTCTCGAGGTTGGGATGGGGCTGATGGCCTGGACGGCTTTTTCTGAGTTAGGAGGCTGACCATCAGGCAGCTAGATAATTTAATTTAAATATTTATGGTAATGTGGTCTGGAGGACTTGTGAGAGTGCTGCGATTTATGTTAATTTACACATTATATTTATTTACTATTCGTAAGTAACTCTTAAACAAGCATTTCTATGCCTAAGATCTTAGTTGTCGATGACGAAGCTGCCATACGCAGGACGCTCCGAGATATCCTTGAGTATGAGAAGTATGAGGTAGATGAGACCAAAGATGGCATGGAGTGCCTGGTCAAGTTGAAGAAGCAAAAATATGATGTCGTGATCATGGACATCAAGATGCCAAAGATGGATGGAATCGAAGCATTAGAGCGGATTCAATTCATTGCACCTGATACTCCGGTGATCATGATCAGTGGTCATGCAAACATCGATGGTGCAGTAGATGCAGTGAAGAAAGGAGCATACGATTTTATCGCTAAGCCGCCTGATCTCAACCGCATGTTGATTACGATCCGCAATGCCATGGATCGGGCAAGTCTTGTCAGTGAGAAAAAAGTACTTCAGCGCAAGGTTTCTCGCTCCAAAACGCAAGAGATTATTGGCAAGTCAGAGAGCATACAGCACATCAAACGAACAATCGAGCAGGTGGCGCCCACGGAGGCACGTGTCTTGGTCAACGGAAAAAATGGTACCGGTAAGGAGCTGGTAGCTCGCTGGATTCATGAGAAAAGCCCACGTGCAAATCACCCAATCGTCGAAGTGAATTGTGCTGCAATACCAGCAGAACTGATTGAGAGTGAGCTGTTTGGGCATGAAAAGGGATCTTTTACCTCTGCGGTAAAACAGCGCATAGGCAAATTTGAACAAGCCAATGGAGGTACACTCTTTCTCGATGAGATAGGTGACATGAGTCTGGCGGCACAAGCCAAGGTGCTGCGTGCCTTGCAGGAAAGTCGCATCACCAGAGTGGGAGGGGACAAATCTATTTCTGTAAACGTACGAGTGATCGCTGCCACCAATAAGAATCTCCGCGAGCAGATTGCGATGAAGCGCTTTCGCGAAGATCTCTATCATCGCCTTGCCGTCATTATCATACAAGTCCCAACCCTAGATGAACGCAAGGACGATATTCCACTGTTGGTTGAGCATTTCAATACACAGATTTGTCGGGAGTATGGCATTGCACAAAAGAAGATTCGAAAAGATGCAATGGATGCCCTTACTGAATTGAACTGGAGCGGCAATATCCGTGAACTTCGAAATGTCGTGGAGCGACTTATTATCTTAAGCGGTAACTGTGTGGCAAAAGCGGATGTATTGAACTTTGTCGTACCCAATACGAGACTCAGGAGCATCGAAGATCAACCTGGATTTTTTGAAAAATTTAAAGACGTAGACGAATTAACCGATTTTTTAAATCAAGCTTACTCGAGGTATAAGTCAGATGTAGAAGTCTGAATCCTTACTACCATGATTTTAAGAAGTTGTAGCCTCTCGCTTTAACCTGGCGGGAGGCTTCTTTAATTCCGTAAATTCCATCCAATTAGAATCAATATTTTAGTACCAATAATATTTTTGCAATGATGAGAGAATGGTCAGAAAAAAATGCTGAAAATTCATGGACTCTTTTTAAGGTCATGGCCGAATTTGTCGAAGGTTTTGAAAGATTAAATAAAATCGGTCCATGTGTGAGTGTTTTTGGTTCAGCGCGAACCAAACCTGATCATCCCTACTATCAGGCTGCGGTTCAGGTTGCTGAACGCCTTATCGACGAAGGCTATGGCGTAATCACGGGAGGAGGGCCGGGAATAATGCAAGCTGGCAATCTAGGAGCTCACAATAAAGGAGGCGACTCTGTCGGACTCAATATCGATCTGCCGATGGAGCAGGGAAATAATCCATACATTGATGATGATAAGCTCTTAAATCACCGCTATTTTTTCGTGCGTAAAGTAATGTTTGTCAAATATGCGCAGGGGTTTGTGGTTTTGCCCGGTGGCTTTGGTACGATGGATGAGCTTTTTGAAGTGCTGACGCTGATTCAAACCAAGAAGATCAGTCCGTTGCCGATTATTCTATTTGGTTCCGAATATTGGTCTGGGTTATTGGACTGGATCAAAAGTACGATGCTCGGGAAGGAGAAAAATATTAACCCCCAGGATCTGGATCTTTTTCATCTCACTGATGATGTGGAAGAGGCCATTAAAATAATTAATGACTTTTACAGTGGAAATGACCACCTTCTTAAGCCAAATTTGGAGCTGTGATCAATTGATAAAAGTCCATCCGATACCGATGCGCAGGCTGAAATCTTGTTGCGGATATCTGCTCGTTTGAAAAGCAAGATCATCGCGCAACAACTGCAGTAAATTTTCCGCCTTGACAAATGCTCGAAAATATTTTACTCGAAAACCGACCCGGAAATCGAGCATC
>CAJQNM010000105.1 GCA_905479665.1 uncultured Saprospiraceae bacterium | reverse complement strand
GGCGTTATGGCTGCAATGTCAACAACCGGGTGAGCTGGATGCTGCCATTTCCCAAGCATTGCAAGATGAAGACCTGCAGGTCCAGCTAGCTGGCATTCGTATGATTCGCTACTTCAAAGGATCATTTGCCACGGCTTATCTCACTGACCTGGAATGGGACTTAAGGGAGCCAGCTATCAGGAGAGAATTGGCACTTACTCTCACGCACGACTGTTTGGAAGAAGCGGTAAATCTCTGGACGAAATTGGCTTCGTATTACACCGGGGAGGATCGGTGGGAGCTCGAAATTCTTGGCTTGATTACCGATGAGTGCCCAGATACATACTTCCGGAGTTGGGTACGCTCAGAAGTGCGCAATCAAAAAGCGCAGGAGGATCTCATCTGGCGCATACATAGCAGAGCGTCATTGCCGCTGATAGAGCAGATTCTTCTGGATAAATCACGTGCGGTGAGTGAGCTGCGAAAATTTGTGCGGGCCTTGCATTTTAAGCCAGAAGGAGGGGATGATATCCTGCTTAAATATCTGGCCGAACGAGGAGATGAAGAGGGCGTTTTACAAGACGTATTGTTGAGTGTAGATCCAGAAATTCTTCAGACGAACCCAGCGGCTCATGCCCAGATTATTCGAAATCTCGATAAACTTAAAGGCTCACCGGAATGGTTTGCTGCCTTGCGTGATTTCAACCAAACGGACCGACGAGATGAGCTGTGGAATCTGATGAGGGAAGGTGATGAAGATGAGATACGCAGACTGGCTGGGCGCACTTTGATCGAGATGGGGCAGACAGGTTGGCTCACTACCAAGATCAAAACTCTGGAACACTCAGAATACCTGACTTATACCGCGATGCTTGGTGCAGGTGCCGGTGGTGAAATGGTCGATTTTCTTATTGCCGAACTAAATAGATCGGATCATGATTTAGCCACGCAGAAGTCCTTGATCAAGACACTCGGATCGAGCTGGGATGGCCAACATCGCCTCTATGATATGATCAAGGCCGGGAGCCTGCCAGACGCTTTGCTGATGCCAGCTACGGTGCAGGTAATGAATTCTTGGGATTCGAAAATTCGCAATGAAGGCCCGTCTATTCTTGCCTCGCTTGACGAAGCCCAATATGGATCAGTGCCTGATATTGTTGGGCTGTCGCGAAAAACGGGAGATGCAATAGCAGGTGCAGATGTATTTAAGAAACAGTGCAGCACTTGTCATCAGGTACAAGGAGAAGGCATTCGATTTGGGCCGGACTTGAGCGGTATAGGAGACAAACTATCCGTACGTGGTCTCTATCAAGCAATCGTGTTTCCCAGTGCAGGAATAAATTTTGGTTTTGAAGGTGTACAGGTTTCCACGACAGAAGGGGATCGCTTTCAAGGCTATATTGAAAGTGAGACCAGTGATGAGATCTTACTACGGACTCAATCAGGAAATACCAAAACACTTGCACTATCTCAAATCCAAGGAATCGAGAAGCTAGAAAAATCGCTGATGACCGAAGGCCTTCATCATGCCATTTCTCAGGACGAGCTGGTCGATCTTGTTCAGTATTTAACCAGCCTAAAAAGTGCTTCCCAACTGAAGATTTAATGAAGACCCTAAAATTAATTTGTGCCGCGCTTTTGATCATGATCTTGGTAGGCTGTCAGGTTTCTGAAGAGCAGGAAAATGTCGATTGGGCTTATTATCAAGGAGATCCAGCTTCAAATCAATACAGCTCACTGGCTGAGATCACCCCCGAGAATGTGGCCAATTTGGAGGAAGCCTGGATCTATCACTGTGGCGATGGCGATACGCTTGATCGCACGCAGATTCAATGCAATCCCTTGATCATCGACGGGATCTTGTATGCAACGACGCCAGGGCTTAAGCTCATCGCACTGAACGCTGCAACGGGAGCACGCATTTGGGAATTTGATCCCAATGAGGGGGAACCCTATCGGCTATTTGGCATGGGGGTAAATCGCGGACTGAGCTACTGGACGGATGGAACGGATCAACGCATTTATTTCTCGGCAAAATCGAGTCTGTTTGCTATTAATGCAAAGGATGGAACACTCTATACCGCTTTTGGCGATGGAGGTCAAGTAGATTTACATACCGGCTTGGGTGCGCAAGCCCAAGAATACTTTGTCACCTCGAATACCCCTGGTCGCATTTTTGAAAACCTATTGATCATCGGTTCGCGAGTCTCCGAGGCAATGGCTGCAGCACCGGGATTTATTCGTGCCTTTGATGTTAATACCGGAGCGCTGGCCTGGACCTTTCACACGATTCCTCGCGAGGGAGAATTCGGATATGAAACCTGGTCTGCTGAAAACATTGCGGAAATAGGAGGAGCCAATTGCTGGAGCGGTATGAGTGTCGACCATGAGCGCGGGTTGGTATTTGTACCAACAGGATCAGCTGCTTATGATTTTTACGGAGGGGATCGCCATGGGGAAAACCTTTTTGCCAATTGTCTCATCGCGCTGAATGCACGAACAGGTGAGCGAGTATGGCATCAGCAACTCATACACCATGATCTCTGGGATCGGGATTTACCTGCTCCACCAAATTTAGTGCAGATAAAAAGGAATGGGCGAACGATCGACGCTGTGGCTCAAATCACCAAATCGGCCTACGTATTTATTTTCGATCGCGAAACTGGCGAACCGCTCTTTCCCATTGAAGAAATACCGGTTCCGTCCTCTAACCTACGAGACGAAGAGACCTGGCCGACTCAACCCGTGCCGACAGCACCGCCTCCCTTTACTCGACACAGGTTTGCCGAGGAAGATATTACTGATCGGACCCCGGAAGCGAAGGCATACGTGCGTGCGATATGGCAATCACTTCTCGCAGAAAATCAATTTGATCCCCCAAGCGAAAAAGGGACACTCCTGCTGCCAGGTTTTGATGGAGGTGGCGAATGGGGTGGAGCTGCCGTTTCTCCTGAAGGCACTATGTACATAAACGGGAGTGAGATGCCCTGGATCATCAAGATGGTCGAGTACGAGGAGCAAACCGATGATCTGCTTGCGACAAAAGGGCGGATTGTATTTAGTGCCCAGTGTATGATTTGTCATGGCAAAGATCTCAAGGGTGCTTCCATCTACACCGTACCAAGTTTGGTGGGAGTGAAGGATCGTCTGGATCGGGCTCAGCTCGGCAATATTATCAAGCATGGGCGGGGCCTCATGCCTTCGCAACCTAACATCAGCGACCGCGATATCGAAGCCATTACTGCCTATTTATTTGATTCTAACGAGAAGCTCACGAAAGCGGAAATGGAAAATGCGCAAGAGCGGAGCTGGAAATACCCTTACTTCATGAGTGGCTACATCCGCTTTAAGGATCAGGAGGGTTTTCCTGCGATTAAACCTCCTTGGGGTACACTCAATGCGATAGACCTAAATGAAGGAAAGATCAAATGGCAGGTGACGCTAGGAAATGAAGAATCGGTGGATTATCCTGTACCCACGGGCACACAAAATTATGGTGGTCCAATTGCAACTGAATCAGGACTCGTTTTTATTGCAGCCACTACGGATGATAAAATTCGTGCGTTTGCTTCAGATGATGGAGAAGTTTTGTGGCAAGCAGATTTACCTGCTGCCGGATATGCTACACCCTCCACGTATTCGATCGGTGGGAAACAATATGTCGTCATTGCATGCGGTGGAGGGAAAATCGGATCTCCTTCTGGCGATGCCTATGTTGCATTCGCGCTGCCGGATAAATAATTTTTAGGCGCGGATCTATTCCGCACGTATTATATTAGTTAAAAAATTAATTCTATTTAATTAAATCAACAATTTGGGGAAGAACCTCCTTGACCCACTCGCTATACATTTCGCCAGACGGGTGCAATTGATCGGTAGCTACAAGGGTTTCATCTTGGCGAGCCTTACGAGAGATCGGGGTGATGTCAAGAAATAGGATGCCTCGTTTCAGTGTCTCCTCTTTCTTAATCTGATTGAATAAATCGATTTCTTTAGCAATTATTTTTTGATCTCGGTTTTCAGCAAAAGGCATTGCGCCCCAGTCTGGAATGGATAGAACAAAAACCTGTTCGGGATTATTTCCAGCATATTTTAGCGCCGTGTCGAGAAGGTCGTTGTACTGCAGACGAAATTCTTCCGCATCGCGGCCCCTGTATTGATTGTTGACGCCAATCAAAAGAGAAACCAAGTCATATGAATCTGAAAGCGTTTCCTCTGTAATTGCGACACTAAGCTCATCGGTCGTCCAGCCGGTCTTAGCTACAATTTTGGGATGTTGAACGAGGTGGCCATTTCGTCTCAGTTGAGTAGCAAGTTGTACGGGCCAGCGCTCATCTTCGGCTACGCTCTCACCAATGGTGTAGCTGTCGCCCAGGGCCAGATACGTGATTATTTTTGCTGTTTCAAGAGGAGATTGTGCAATCGGATTTTTGG
>CAJQNM010000104.1 GCA_905479665.1 uncultured Saprospiraceae bacterium | reverse complement strand
AAGTGGGTAGTGCAGGGAGCAGTCGAATAAAACCTTCGTGAGATTGCAGTAGAAGCTCGGCGACTCCAGCCGTATAGCCAAAATTACCATCAATTTGAAATGGGGGATGCTCATCGAAGAGATTGTCCGCGATGGAAATCTCAAAGAATTTCCGAATATTTTCTGTCGCTGAAACCGAATCGAACAGACGGGCATTAAAGTTGATCATCCAGGCTCGGCTCCACCCTGTCCCAGCCCCGCCATGCTCGAGACGAAAATCGATGGTCTTTTGTGCTGCCTTAAAGGCTTCGGCTTCTTGCGAGGTAATGGCATCCCCGGGATGCAATGCATACAGATGCGACATGTGCCGATGACCTTTTTCTCGTTCTTCGTAAGGCTCATTCCATTCCAGAATGCGTCCATCATCGCCAATGGCCACACCGGGATGCAAAGCAGCGCGCTTGCTTGCTAGTTCTTTCACGAAATCGTCATCGACTTTTAATACTTCGGCCGCAGCCAACGTATTCTCGAAAACTTCTGCAATAATTTGATGCCCCATGGCACTGCCAAAAGAAACGGCCGCTGGCCTACCATCACGAGCGATGTACGAATTTTCCGGTGAGGTTTCCGGGGTCGATACCCAGGTCTTACTTTTATCGTCCCAAACCAACCAGTCAAGGTAAAATTCAGAAAGTCCCTTCAGAATCGGATATGCACGTTCTCTCAGAAACTCCTGATCGTCGGTAAAGCGGTAATGCTCCCAATAGTGCTGGGCTGACCAGCCCCCTCCATGAATCCAAGATCCCCAGTACGCTTGCTCCGCCCTCATGAAGGAAGGGGCCCAAAGATCCGTGGCGTGGTGTGCTACTGTTCCTCGCTCTATACCATATTGGTCTAGAGCGGTCTTCCGGCCCCGCTCCAAAACCCGATCTATGAAATCGAAAAATGGGTAGTGGAGTTCACTGAGATTCGTCACCTCTGCCGGCCAGTAATTCATTTGCAAATTGATGTTGAGGTGATAGTCTGCATTCCATGGGGCTTCCAGGTGCTCATTCCAGATCCCTTGCAAATTTGCCGGATTGGTTCCGGGACGAGAGGAAGAAATTAATAAATACCTACCGTACTGAAATAATTTAGTGGCAAGGTCGGGATCTTCCTCTCCCCCACGAAACCTTTCCAGTCGACGGTCGATAGGCAGGCTATCTAGTGCTTCGCCACCTAGGTCGAAATCAACCCGATGGAATAAATTTTGATAATCTGCAACATGCGCTGCCTGCAAGTCATCATATGTACGATCGGAAACCTTGTCTAAGGTGGCGACATTTTTCTCAGCAAAATTTTCGTGATGATAAAAGGACGTATTTCCCGCAATAAAAAGCATGGCGCTCTGAACACCTTTTAGAATTAATTTGCCATCGCTCGCCGTCACGGAACCTCCCTCATTTTTCACTTGCAATCGCGTCTCAAACTTCACTCCGCTATGCAGCGGAAAAGCCTCTGATCCTTTCTTTCCGCCCACTTGGGTCACCATACCCGCCATGCTTATCTCATGGTCAGATGGGTTGGAAACGGTCACCGTCTTGGTACCCTGATCTGCTGGTCGAGACAGCCTTAGCATACAACTTATCCCTTCCGGTGCAGTGGTTGCCAATTCGACGATCAGAACATCGTCGGGCTGGGATGCAAAAACCCTTTGGGAATATTGATAATCGCCAGACCGATAGTTGACAGCGGCTATCGCTTTATCTAGGCTCAAAGAGCGACGATAATCAGTCACCTCTTTCTCTCCAACATAATCGATAAAGAGATCGCCCATCGTCTGGTGAGAGCGCAGAATCGTTTTGTAACTAAATTTGGCTACAATTAAACTATCCACCAGGTGGTTTTTACCCGCGGCCAAAAGTGATCGTATTTCTGCAAGGTCTTCCTTTGTTCCCTTGGCGTCTCCAAAATCAGGTCCTCCCGGCCACAGCGAGTCCTCATTTAGCTGAATGCGTTCGCGATAGGGGTCACCAAAGACCATCGCCCCCAACCTGCCATTACCGACCGGCAAGGCTTCCATCCATTCAGCAGCTGGTTGGGCATACCACAACATCGTTCCCTCGCCCGCAGGTTTCTGAGAAAAGGCAATCATTGGTAAACAGCCACAAAGTATAAGGCATTTAAAGGTCGAATTCATGAGTCTACTTTTATTTCTTACTGTAAAATGTGTGCGTGTGCTCAGAGGGTATGGAGACCACGCTCTAAATTAGGGCTTTGGTTGTGAATGCCTAATGGGTATGACAAATGCACTATTTTTAACCCAATTGTATACATTGGGTTTTCGTAGCGAAAGTCAAAAAACCAATGAAATCAAGGGCTCCACTGTGATTTTGCCTCGCAATCGTAGGCATTCTTACGGTGAGAATGAAAATTGCAGGACGTCCTTGAGTTCGCGGGTATTTTGGCTTGTAGCAGATAATCTAATGAATAAATTGGGTTCAATAAATTTTTCGCTACGAATTATTTCGCAGGCAATTTGTAACCTTCTTGGCAGCACTGTACTCACATAGTTATTGAATCACAATAATTAATTAATCATGAGAATAGTCATCATTTCCATAGTAGTCGCATTGTCATCGACCCTGCAAGCACAGACTCCTTTTACAGATCGCATGGACAAAGCACTGGACACGATCCTTCAGGAAGTAGATCACCAAGGGCCTGGAGTTGTGATCGGAATCTACAAAAATGGCAAGCTTCTACAATTTAGAAGCAAGGGAAAGGCAAACCTGGATCATCAGATCGAGATCACGGATTCAACAAATTTCCGACTCTCATCCACGGCAAAGCAATTTACAGCAGCCTGTATCCATCACCTTGTGGAGAATGGACAGTTAAACTTAGATGATCACATAGGCGACTACTTTCCTGAACTGCAGGATAGTCTGCAATCCATCTCCGTGCGACAGCTCCTCCATCATACCTCTGGACTGAGAGATTACCTTGCTTTGTTTTGGCTGACTGGATCTCATCACATGGACTTTATGCGCAACTTTGTTGGAGACGATGCCGATATCATGGAAGTGCTTACGGGGCAAAACTCTTTGGCCTTTCCATCCGGTAGTAAGCACAGTTATGCAAATACCAATTATTGGCTCCTAGGCCAGCTGGTACACCGCATTACCGACGAGACCTTGGGCTTCTATGCCAGCGAACATTTTTTCAAACCCCTTGGCATGAAAAATACGTTCTTCTATGAAGATCTTGGAAAAATTACTCCCAATAAAGCGTCCGGATACATTAGTCCTTGCCAGGAATGCGATCGCTATGAATATACTCAGGATCCAGTCACCGTTGGCGATCAGGGCGTCATATCAAACATCCAGGATCTACTGTTGTGGGAAAACGAATTTTACAACCATGAGATCTTAAATGACGCAAGCTGGAAAGAAATGACCACGGTGGGTACCCTGCGTGATGGCTCAAAGACTAATTATGCATCCGGTCTTATTGTGGAAGAATACCGAGACCAAGTCATCGTCCATCACAGTGGCCAGAATCCTGGATTTAGCTCCAATCTCATTCGCTTTCCCGAACAGCATTTATCGATCGCCGTACTAGGCAATCAAAATTGGTTTGAAGTGCACGGAATGGCCTATCAAGTGGCAGATTTATTCTTTCCTCAAGAAGAGAGCCCAGAGGCTGCACCAATTGTCAATAATCCCAAACCTGTCCTTCTGACCACTAAAGAACAAGAAAATCTTTGTGGCACTTACCAATACCAGGAGACGGGAGAGATTCGGAGCATCGCAATAACCGAAGACGGCCTTATGTACGTCAGAAAAAATGGACCAGATAGCCGCCTGATCGCTCTTTCTCCCACCCTGCTAACATTCGAGGATCGGCCAAATGTACAAATGGAAATCAGCGTTTCGGAAAATGATCAGAAGACTATTTTGTGGCACGATGGACCACGCACAATGCATGCATCGAGTATCTCAACAGAAGGTCTCACTACAGTAAATCTGGCGGAATTTTCTGGTGTGTTTTACAACCAAGAACTTAAGCAAGAATTAATTATTTCGCTCGAAAACCAAGAACTGAAG
>CAJQNM010000103.1 GCA_905479665.1 uncultured Saprospiraceae bacterium | reverse complement strand
CAAAAGGCGCAGCGGACTGCCAACCAGCTTGAGGATCGAACCTGCATAGAATCGCAGAATGACCATAATGAGGGAGGTGTAGAGCAGTACCCAACCACCAGCATTGCTGCCAAAAATAGATTCCATTGGGCCTTCCATGAGCTGCGGTATCCAGCTGTCCACTCCCAGCTCGGTTGTGGCTAAAATCATCATCAGCAAGAGCAAGAATATGTAAAGAGGCTGCCCCAATGACTTAGTGTACATATAAAAGACAATGCCCGCTAACAATGCACCTGCTTGGCCTCCGTAATCTATACCGATCAGACGACCGATTTCTGCAAATACCATATAGCCGATGATCGCAGCACCAATGGCACCGACCTCACCCAGCATCTCTTTGTACGAAACGCCCATGGCCACCCGCTCTTGCACCGGAAAGCTTTTTCCAGCCAGCATTATTGCATAAATCACCGCAGGGATCAAGACCACCGCAATTTTGTATCTCCACTCGAGCCCAGGCAAAAGTAGAATCACGATCAAGCCCCCAAGAATCATTCCTCCTGGCCATCCAGCATGCAGGATGTTGAGCCATTTGGGCTTGTTTTCATTAAACATGGTAGCTACGACCGGATTGATGTAGGCCTCGACTGTTCCACTGCCTAGAGCCAGGATAAATGTACCTGCGTACATCATCCCATACCCATCGGCAAAAAAGATGATAATAGTCGAAATGATGTGACAGCCCAAGCCAAACCACATGGCAGCTTTGTAGCCAATACGATCTATAATCAGACTGAATAAGACTATGCTGATCGCAAATGGCCAGAGACCTACTCCGTTGATCTCACCTATTTGGGTTTGTGAAAGATTGAAATCCGCTCCCCACTCATTCGAGGTGAGTACGCGTGCTATAAATCCGAATCCAGTGGCAATCAGGGCAATAAAGCATCCCCAAAATAGTCCCATGTCGGGAGCTTGGGCAGTTCGTGTTTGGCTCATCGTTTAGTATTGTTTTTAAGTTGGTCTTCCGCTTACTTCCGTTTCTAATGTAGGAAAAGATTGTATTCAAGTGAGATTCAATTTCTCAGATATATTGATTGATCAAATTTTCTAGCATTTCTTGCTTGCCACTTTGAGTGCTGGGCTCTCCATTTTCAATGGTAAAAGTGCGTAGATCATCGAGACTCAGTTCGCCGTTTTCAAAAGCTTTGCCACTGCCGCTGTCGTACGATCCGTATCGGTCTGCTCGAAATTTACGGTAGGAAGAGTCGGTCAGTATCTTATCAGCGATCAAGAGACCTCGAGCAAAAACATCCATACCGCCGATGTGTGCCATGAAAATATCTTCGAGGTCTGTGGAGTTGCGTCGCAGCTTGGCATCAAAATTTACACCACCTTTTCCTAGGCCACCAGCCTCGAGAATGACCAGCATAGACTGCGTAATCTCGTAGAGGTTTACGGGAAACTGATCTGTGTCCCAGCCATTTTGGTAGTCGCCACGATTGGCATCGATGCTGCCCAACATGTCCGCATCGGCAGCAACCTGCAGTTCGTGCTGAAAAGTATGGCTGGCCAAAGTAGCATGATTGACTTCTACATTGATCTTAAAATCCTGATCCAATCCGTGATGACGTAGGAAACCGACGACTGTCGCCGAGTCAAAATCATACTGGTGTTTCATTGGCTCCATGGGCTTCGGCTCGATCAGAAAAACACCTTCAAAACCTTGTGATCGGCCATAGTCACGGGCCATGGTGAGAAAGCGGGCCATATGCTCCTGCTCACGCTTCATGTCTGTATTAAGTAAGGACATGTAGCCTTCGCGGCCTCCCCAGAAGACGTAGTTCTCACCACCTAAGGCGATGGTCGCATCGATGGCGTTCTTTACTTGGGTGGCTGCACAGGCAAGCACATGAAAATCAGGATTCGTCGATGCCCCATTCATATAGCGTGGGTTGGAAAAGACATTCGCCGTGCCCCACAGCAGTTTTACACCCGAGTCGATCTGCTTTTGCTTGGCATACTCGACGATGGCTTGCAGTCTTCGCTCGGTCTCTGTGATAGTGTCGCCCTCATCGACCAGGTCGATGTCATGAAAACAGTAGTATGGGATGTTCATTTTGGTGGCAAACTCAAAAGCTGCGTCCATTTTATCTTTTGCCCGCCGAACAGCATCTTCTGCTGAGTTCCAGGAGAGTTTTCGTGTGCCAGGACCGAAAGGGTCCGAGAGCTCAGCGCAGAAGCTATGCCAGTATGCAACAGCAAAGCGAAGATGTTCAGCCATTGACTTGCCAGCTATTTGGCGTTCAGCCTCATAGTATTTAAAGGCTAGGGGATTGTCAGATTGCGGCCCTTCAAATTGAACCTGGCCGATTCCGTCAAAAAATGTGCGATTTCCTGTGATCACGTTCATGTCTAGAGTAGTGCTTGGTTAAGGCACCTAATTTAATGGAATTCGTTTACTAGAAGACTCCAACAAATAATATCTGCAATCCCGGCAAGATTTTAGCGCGTTGATTTTCCCCTAGATCATGGTTTACCTCGTTGATTTCTGGAGGATCTTGCGCGACAATCTTCCAGCATATCTTATATTCGACCACCTAGGTATACATTAATATGTCAGTTAAATAAAAAGTCAAAAATCAATGAGCAGAAAACTACGCATGGGTATGGTAGGCGGGGGCCGAGGCGCTTTCATCGGAGCTGTGCATCGCATGGCGGCGGCCCTTGATGGCGAGATCGAATTGGTCTGTGGTGCCTTCAGCAGCAATCCGGAAAAATCTCGGTTGTCGGGAGAAGACCTTTATCTAGATCCTGATCGAGTATATGGCTCCTATCAGGAAATGATTGAGAAGGAGAAAGCGCTTCCAGAGGATGTACGCATGGATTTTGTATCGATTGTCACTCCAAATCATGTGCACTTTCCGCCATCCAAAATGGCATTGGAAAATGGATTTCATGTGGTCTGTGACAAGCCCCTCTGTTTTGACATGGAGGAAGCACATGCGCTAAAGAAAATAGTCGATGAGTCGGGTCTCATTTTTGCACTCACACACAACTACACCTGCTATCCGCTGGTGAAACAGGCGAAAGCTATGGTGGCCAATGGAGATCTTGGTAAGATACGCAAGATCGTGGTCGAATACCCGCAAGGCTGGTTGAGTACCAATGTCGAAGAAAGCGAGCAAAAGCAAGCTTCTTGGCGTACCGATCCGGCACGGTCGGGCGTTGCCGGAAGCATGGGTGATATCGGCACACATGCTGAAAATCTGGCCGAATACATCAGCGGTTTGCGTATAAAAGAAATGTGCGCCGACCTCTCCACCTTTGTTGAAGGGCGACGTCTCGATGACGATGGAAGTGTTTTACTGCGCTTTGATAATGGCGCCAAAGGGATATTGTACGCCAGTCAAATTTCCGTGGGCGAAGAAAACAATTTAAATATACGCATATACGGCACCAAGGCTGGCATAGAGTGGGGCCAGCAAGACCCCAACTATCTCACGGTGAGGTATCAGGATAAACCCATGCAAGTGATCCGCACTGGAGTGGGAGATCTTTCTGAAGCAGCGCAAGCGCACACGAGACTTCCGGCTGGTCATCCAGAAGGATATTTAGAAGCCTTTGCTGGGATATACCGCAATTTTGCCAAGCACTTGCAAGCTCGCTTGGAAGGGGAGGAAGTAAATCCGGTCTATGATTTTCCGACCGTCGATGACGGTGTGCGAGGCATGCAATTTATCTACAAGGTTGTCGAGAGCGGACAGAGTGATGAGAAATGGGTTTCCTTCGATTAATTACTAAATGAATTACTACTGATGAAAAATATAAAAGGACCAGCAGTTTTTTTGGCCCAATTTGCGGGTGATGAGGCACCCTACAACAGTCTAGAGAATATCTGCAAGTGGGCGTCCGACTATGGCTACATCGGAGTGCAAATACCTACCTGGGATGCACGTCTGATTGATCTAGAGAAGGCCGCAACAAGTCAGGACTATTGCGACGAATTTCTTGGTAGAGCTCGCTCGTGTGGTGTAGAGATCACCGAGCTGGCAAGTCATCTGCAAGGTCAGTTGGTGGCTTCGCACCCAGCCTACGATGTCATGTTTGATGGCTTTGCTCCTGCGCATGTGCACAACAATCCTGCAGCACGGACGGAGTGGGCTGTGCAACAATTAAAGTGGGTGGCCATGGCGAGCCGCAAAATGGGAATC
>CAJQNM010000102.1 GCA_905479665.1 uncultured Saprospiraceae bacterium | reverse complement strand
AGGTTGCGATCATCCAGCATGAGCCTGCGCATATCTGTCAGCCCACGCCGGGTGCTCAAATACAGTTGTTGGATATCTTGCTGCTCATAGTGAGCCAAGAGCTTTCGTATCGTATTGCGCAAACGCTGCGGGTTACGCGCCAGATTCTTTAGTGCTCGAACCTGTGACTGGAGGGGAATACGACGCATGATTGTCATTTGATCAGAGAAACTCTCCAAACCACCTCGATCTTTACCCCATGTACCCGCAAGATCCCAAAGGTGATGATCGAAGGGACGATCGAAGGTGGGTGTCAGCACTTGATCTGTCATTGAGGCTAGCAGCATGAAAGGATGCTTATCAACCCACTGATCTAGTTGGATACCATATGACTTTTCAAAAATACGCGCACACTTATGATAAATGGTTATGCCCAAAAGATCCTTTAAGGTATTTCCGGGTGGCAATAAAATAGATTTTCCAAAAAGCTCGGCGTCAAATTGGCCAAGATTAAGCTCTGCACAGTACAGCTTACTCGATCGAATAAGGGGTTCGATGGCGTTGAGAAACCCAAAGGGAGAAGCATGACGAGTATGCATGGTGCCAAACAAGTAGCATTGTCGTTGGCACACCTCGACTGACCAAAGCAATGCAGCATTCCGGCCTGAGCTCATTGCCACAAAACTATCATTTACTCAATCTCGTAGGTGTAAGGAAGAACCTTCGAATTTTTGACTGAGGATAGGGTCATGAGGGTTTTCATCCGCTCGATCTCTTCGATCTTAGACAGGGTCTTAAATAGAATCTCCTCGTAACTGGCAATGTCTTTACAGACCACCTTCATCAGGATATCAGCCTCTCCTGTAATGACATAGCACTCGGTGATGGCATCAATACCACGCACTTTTTCTATGAAATTATCCAACGCATTGTCTTTATTCCATGCAAGTGAAACCAGTACAAAAGTCTTTACACTTAGTCCGATGCTTTGTGGATTTATCCTTGCATGATAGCTTGAGATGACGTCAGTATTCTCCAGCTTCTTGACCCGCTCCAATGTAGGTGCAGGGGATAAACCTATTTTTTTTGACAGATCCAGGTTGGTAATTTTGCAATTTTCCTGCAGTGTCTTGATAATGTTTAGATCGATCTGATCGAGCTTACTTTCACTCATGGTACTCCTTTCTTTTTCCAATTAAATAACCTCCACGATGATATAATTATGTGCGCAATCTCTCCAGACTTACTGGGAAATATTTTGTGATGCCCAAGATAGAAATCACGGAAAAACTCCCATACTGATGTAGTCTTTACTGATTTTATTGAGGGCAGAGATAAATGCGGCAGTACGCAGGTCGGTCACTTTCTTGCGCCGCCGCATGACGCTGCGTATTTGCTGGTAGGCCGTGACCATTGTCTCTTCCAATCCAGACCGTACCAAATCAATCTCATCCGCACCACGAGCGATCATCATCTTTTCTTGAGCGGTGATCGGCTTGTGGGTGTTGCGTTCGATCAGGTTCACGATGTTGAGATATGTATTTTGATCAAATCGCTTGTCGATGCGACCAAAACGCATATGCGATAGATTCTTTAGCCATTCGAAGTAGGAAACGGTCACTCCCCCAGCATTGAGGTACACATCTGGAATGATAATCTTATTTTTCTTTAGCAAGATCTCTTCTGCATCGGCCGTGGTCGGTCCGTTTGCTGCCTCTGCAATGATCTTCGCCTTAATCTTACTGGCGTTATCTCTGCGAATTTGGTTTTCTAAGGCTGCCGGAATAAGCACATCGCAGCTTAATTCCAACGTCATCTTACGCTGCTCTAAGTTCTCTGCTCCAGGAAAATTCAAGATAGATCCCGTGCGCTTCCGATGCTTCACGAGTTTATCCACATCGATGCCGGCTTTGCTGTAAATCGCTCCTTCGTATTCGGCCACACTGATCACTTTCATGCCACCCTCTTTGGTGCAAATCTTGCCAGCATAGTACCCTACATTCCCAAGGCCCTGCAGGGCGATGGTTTTCCCCTCCGTCCCCGTAGTGAGCCCAATCGAATCCATTAACTCCTGATCGGTGAGTACTTCACGAATGCCATAGTATACTCCTCGTCCTGTTGCTTCTTCTCTACCTCGAATGCCACTTTGTTGCACAGGTTTGCCGGTGACGCAAGCAGCGGCATCGATGCCACCTACAAAAACGCTGTACGTGTCAAAAATCCAGGCCATCTCGCGAGCGCCGGTGCCGTAGTCTGGTGCTGGGACATCGATCCCAGGTCCGATAAAATTCTTCTTGATCAGTTCGGTGGTATAGCGACGTGTGATGTTCTCCAACTGTGCGGGTGTATAGTCACGTGGACTGATCTTTACTCCTCCTTTGGCCCCTCCAAACGGTACATCTACCAGCGCACATTTGTACGTCATCAACGAAGCCAGCGCCATGACCTCCTCTTGCGTTACTTTATGACTGTAGCGGATGCCTCCCTTGGTCGGACTGCGATGCTGACTGTGCTGAACGCGATAGGCCTCGATGACCTTGTACTCCTTGCCGATCTTGACCGGAAAGCGCATCTGGTACACAGAATTGACCTCACGAATCTGAGCCAACAGCCCTTTGGGGAGATCTGTAAGTGCCGCAGCGCGATCAAAGTTGCGCTGCACGGAATCATAAAAACTCGGTTCCTTAAGTTTTGCCATTGTTGAGCTGCTCTTCCAGTTTAGTCGCCTTCACATCCAGTCTGCGTAAGTACAGCACTATACCGACAAAGATGATAGCAATGACGGCAACCACAACATAGATCTTCCCAATGCTGGAGAAAAAATCAGCGTCATTTACAGCAGCAATTCCGAGTAAAGCGATCATTGAAATCAAATTGAAAAATTTTAAGCAAGATACCTTTTCGCTGAAGTCTTCCGCGAGTAACCAAATTTTATTTTGAGCTGAGTAGTGAAATGCGATCAGTGACTGACCGTATGCGACCGTGTAGCTGGCCGATCCACAATCCCATAAGGATCCAACCGATGACAGCTGGATAAAAGACCATGCGCATCGTATTGTCCAAATCCTCTCCCCCAAAAGCAGGATTACCACCAGCTCCTGGATGCAAGCTATCCACCATACGTGGTATGATGTAAAGCAGGGGAACCAATAAAGCAAAGGCAAAAATGTTATAGACTGCTGAAAATTTCGCAGCCAGGTCGCGATCTGACAAAGACGAACGTAAGATGAAATAAGCAAAGTAAATGAGCAAAGCAATTGCAGTCATATTCTGCTTGATGTCAAAACTCCAATACGCCCCCCAAGCATGCTTGGCCCAGACGGCGCCGGTCGCAATACCGAGCAGCCCCAGGACAATCCCGGCAGACGCATATCCAAAACTCTTCTGATCAGCAAGTGGGTCTCGCGTTCGCAAATATTTGACGGCCTGCACCATCGAGACCGCCAAAACAATCATCAACGCAAACCACAAGGGTACATGATAGTAGGTGTTTCGAATCGTTTCGGCTAGCCGACCACGGTAGGGAAAATGAAAGTACTCCGCACCACCTGATTCGATCTCGAGTCTCCAGGGGGCATCCTCGCTACTGGGGGAACATTTGGTCAGAAATATCGCCTGAGGTAAAACCGAAAGGCCATCCTCCATATGGTCGATGATTAAACTAACCGCTGTCACCGTATCTGGAGAAGGGACTTTCGCCGGAATGTCAAAGGTGAGTTGAACCTTGCGATTATCGACCACGACAATGGACTCTGCGGCCAGGTTGTACTTTGCAGAAAGCCTCAACCAAGCACCCATTTCACCTTCCCCGTAGTGGGTGTTGTAGCCACTCACCGTGATGGTGTGACGTTTTCCGGCTTGCAACGCCGATGGAGAGACCCCATCAATACCCGGCCCAAGAGGCACAAGCATTCCTGCTATCAGGGAGTAAAGCACCAAGGCCGCTCCCAAGTATTTCCACCAGGCTCCTTTGATCATATCTGCAAAGATCTTAAACTTCTTCTGTTACTCCCTCCAGGCAAATGGAAAAAGTAAAACGATCAGCGCAATCAAGATAAGGTCTACACCAACGAGCATGTATATCGAATTGCGTAAGTCCTCCCAAATCAAGGGTGCAAGGGTAAGTTTAGACGCCTTAATGAGTGGCAGCAGCAGTGGAATAATCACGGGAAACGCAAGCACCATCATCAAAGTGGACTGATTTCGAGCCCGAAAAGCGATCGCTGACACCAAGGTAAAGCAGGCTGAAATCCCGATGCCTCCAAGCAGACATACAAGTAAGAACTCCGGCACCGCAACAATGGGAAAGCCATTAAAAAGAGACATGACCAAACCAGTCAAACTCAAAGTCAGTAAAACCAATAAAATATTATAGAGCAATTTCGCAATGAGTGCGGTATTGACATCCACCAGCGTGAAATAATAAAGCTGTCGCCGTACACCTTCGTTGGTGAAAGACCGTAAAACTGCATTGATCGCTGAAAATAAATTGATGATCCAAAAAAGCACCACCCATTCTACTCCTGGGATCTCTTGAAAAGCCAAGAAAATAATAAAACAACCTGCTACCACATAGAGAAAGAGAGCTCCCAGTCCTGATCCATGACGCAGATCAAGCCTAAAATCCTTACCCAGCAATGAAAGCACCTCCTTCATGGGAGCAAGGTAGGATATTGTTCAATTATTTCATATTATATATATTTGATATATTTAATCAGCTGATTTGAAGTCTATATAGAGATTTGAGCCCCTTATTGTTCATACTGTCGTATCTGTGCACTGGCATATGCCACCCGCCTATCGCAGGATCTTTCCTGTATCATCACCAAGTATCAGCAGTTACGGGAGATAATGTCCCGTCTCTCCTGAAGCGCTACTATCTGGATGAGTCAACTGCCAACTTGGACCAATTTTATGCATTGAATGAAATCTCCAAAAATGAACCGTTGAGGACTGGGCAAGGATACATCATGCCCATTTTGATCTATCGCTACGATGGAAAAAGCATCCGCACGACCATTGGGGACAGTGACTACCCACGCGCGCTTCGGATCCAGCACTACAATGAGAAAATACGCAGTGCAGGTTTGCGCCAAACGCGATACCAGGAGAGCAAATTGCTGTGGGTCCCTTTTCACGAAGTGAAAAAAAATCCAGCCCATACCATACTCAAAAAATCACAAGAATTACTAGGCAAGAACTACGACTTCAAGCTGCGGGGACGTAGCATGGAAAACAAAGTATTTTATCTCGTTGCTGGCCACGGAGGTCCCGACCCCGGAGCGATCAATACGTTTCGCAATAAACAGCTCTGTGAGGATGAATATTCCTACGACGTCATTTTACGATTATACAAAGAGATAATCGAGCATGGAGGAATCGCCGAAGTGATCATCGAAGATCCAGCAGACCACATTCGAAATGAGCAATTCCTGCCTTGTGATCGGGATGAAAAGTGTGCTGGCGAGAAACTCCCCATCAATCAGCTAGCCCGATTGCGACAGCGGGTAAATCGGGTAAATCAACTCTTTCTCAAGTATCGTGATGAGGGCATCCTGGATCAAACTTGCATCTCCGTACACGTTGATTCTAGATCTAGAAGTTCTAGACAAGATGTGTTCTTCTGTCACTACGGTCTGAGTGCTGGTGGACGTACAGTAGCGGAGAATATCCACAACGTTTTTGCTGAGAAATATAGTAGGCATCGCGCAAATGGAAGCTACGATGGGAGTATCGAGACACGCAATCTCTTCATTCTAAAAAACACGATGCCAAAGGCAGTACTCATCGAGCTGGCCAATATTCAAAACACACACGATCTCAAACGGATCATGCTGCCCGGCAATAGGCAAGCTCTAGCAAATTGGATCTTTACAGGACTGCAAACGTCTCCCTGATTATCATCAAAAAGGTATTATCTTGTCTCGATCAGAGCATACAATCTTCTATTCTCAAACGTTGTAAGAACATGCGGATCAGTCTCATTATTTTTTCCACTCTACTCCTGGTAAGCTGTATCAAGCCACCTGAGTATCCCGATGAGCCTGTTTTGACATTCGAGGGGATGACCTCAGAGCGGATGGTGCAGAGCGAGTTTAATACAGACTCTGTTTTAGTGTT
>CAJQNM010000101.1 GCA_905479665.1 uncultured Saprospiraceae bacterium | reverse complement strand
AAATGAGCGCGTAAGCAAAGCTTGCCCACCCAAATCAATCCAAGGGGTCACGACCCCTTGCCTTAGGTGCTTAACAGACTTAAATCTTACTACAAGTATTTAACCGCCCCTACCAACTACCATACCTGTTACACTCTACGGATACGCCAGTAGGAGCAATGGGTGAGCCCCAGGTGCCATCACGAGCAATGCGATCAATATTCGGAGTAGGAATATCGGTGCAACCATTAAATCCCACATCAGCATAGCCCATGTCGTCTACTAGAACGAGGACTAAATTTGGAGGCCGATCGGTTTTCTCAAATTTGTCTGTCTGGCAACTGGAGATAGATAGAACCAATAAAAAAGTATCCTTGATATCCAATAAGGTAAACTGTTGCGATGAATATATTTCTTGAATAATTTTATGCTAATTCTTATTTCTGTCGCCATGACTATTCGAGCTATGGTTCAAAAATACCTAATATTACTGATCGCTTCATTCTTCATTAATATCAGATACTTCCAAAGCACAGCACGGATTGAAACAAATAAATATTTGTGGTAATTTTAACCCAATTTATTCATTAGATTATCTGCTACAAGCCAAAATACCCGCGAACTCAAGGACGTCCTGCAATTTTCCTTCTCACCGTAAGAATGCCTACGATTGCGAGGCAAAATCACAGTGGAGCCCTTGATTTCTTTGGTCTTTTGACTTTCGCGACGAAACCCAATGCATAAATTGGGTTTAAGGATTAATCTCACTTGATTGTTGAGCTATGAAGAGCAATGCTAATAACCTCCATATTGGTCAAGAATTTAATTCGTGGATAAATAAATACACCGATACGATGGTCCGCCTTGTGCCCTTCTACTTTCAGCTTATGGAAGATTTGAGGGAATTGCTACCGGAGGACTTTGATCCGAAGGAAGTACTCGATTTGGGCGCTGGAAATGGCAATCTTACATCACGTTTGATCAAATGGTTTCCAAATGCTCAATATACCATCGTTGACGCCAGCGAGGAGATGCTGACGGAGGCTCAGCAACGCTTTTCACTGACAATAAAAACGGAAAAAGGAATGATGCAGGATATAAACTTTCCCAAGCAGAGTATTGATCTGGTGGCCAGCTCTTTCGCATTGCATCATCTTCCCGATCTCGAAAAGCGAATGATGTTTGAGCAAATGGCCAATTGGCTAAGACCTGGTGGATATTTCATTTATAGTGACTTAATGATCGACAGGTCTTCCAAAAATCACGAAGGTTTGTTGGACGATTGGAAGTCATTCGTTTTGCAAAAAGGCACCATCGAGGACTGGAAGTGGCTTATGGATCACTATACGCAATACGATCACCCAGCGTGTGAAAGAGATCAAGTCAAGTGGCTGCTCGATGCCGGATTTCACGATGTCCAAACCGTGCGGCATGATCGCTATTGGGTAGCCATGGTCGCTCGCCGATAAAATCCTCTCGCCCGAGAGAGAGGATAACCAAAACATATGTCAAGAAAATGTAGAGGTTACCATATTAGGTTACTCCTACATTCTAGTCGTTTAGTCTCGACCACATAATCATCGGTTCATGATCAAGGCAAAGGTACGGATATATAGAATAAATATCTATAAATAAACATTCGATCTATATATAACTGATAATGCAAATATTATACATTCTCTAAATACAACATATATCGAATATGACCCAATACTTGAAAGCCTAGCACACCGATGGAATCTACAAAGTGCTAAATACGGTGATCTAGACAAGTGTCTCCCGAGACCTCTGACATCTAGCTCAGTATCTTCGAGATCATTGTATCAAAATGGCAATATTATGATCATTTGCTGCTAGACATTGCAATGCAAAAGCCCCTTTTACGACACAGATGTTAAAATGCTGGCAAAACATGACAACTTTCCGCAGGCCAGCCCACATTTTGAGATCTTAATCGTTCTTATTGCCATGATCAAGCGTTTTTCGATGTCCAGCAAGATTGCTTTGAGCACATTTGTGCTCTTGATGGCGACGCTGCTCCCCAGCAGCATACGTTGCCAAGACTATATCCCCTTGGTCATCAACCCCAAGATCGGCGCAAACTTTAGCGACTTGATCATTTCTGATGACGCCTCTATTCTTTCATCCTCCCAGTTGGGATGGAATGCGGGTTTCGATTTTCGTTTTGGCACTCGACTGCTTATGATGGGAGGTCTACACATATTCGCTCAGGGATCCGCTCTTGAAAATGCCGATTCCATCTCAATACGCACCACCTCCCTCCGTACCAGCCAGCTCAAAATTCCCTTTGGAGTGGGATATAAAGTCTTCCGACTCGATTACTTCAATGTCTGGATCTACACCAATGCAGTGTTAAATTTTACCGTGCAGAGCGCTCACGACGAAGGGTGGCCCAGTGGATTGGAGGACGTAAGTCGTTCATCTATTGGTGGTCGCGTCGGCATTGGTTTTGACATCAGCCGTTTTACGGTAGAAGTTAATTACGAACGAGGTATTAGTGATTTTATCAACGACTCACGCAGTGCCAAAAGCCATCTCGTTTCGATGGCTGTAGGATATAAAATCTAGGAACGAAAATTATTGATTTCTAGTCCAGGAAATACCTTCGCCCTGCACATTTCTGATGCGATCCTGCAACTGACCAACGTGTTGTTGAAAATGACGGATATTTGTAATCTGATGCTCCAACTTGGAGATCTTATACCAAGGAAATCCGCAATCGGATGTTACGATATCCATCTTTGCAATCATCGGAGCCACGCTCGCTTTGCAATGTTGTAGAAAATCCATCATCTGTTCTTTCGTATAGGGTGCCACATCTGTTGAATCTGGATCAAGCGATAAATTTTCCGCACCCTCTAGATGTTGTCTCCATGGCGTATGATCAGCAACGCTCTGGTGCAAATAAAGATGAAAATAATAGAGATCATGATAAACCAATCGCCAGACTGGATTAATAAAATCAGCGCTTAGCCAAAGGTCGTCTGAGCACACCTCAATGGCTTTTGACATCATGTCGAGCGTGGCAAGGTGCTGACTCTGCAAAGCTGCTTTGATCTGCTGGGTCGAAATAGCCTGTTCCATCTTTGAAAATAGGATACTTTTTTTTACCGTACCCAGTCTTAATTATTTTTTCAGGAACAGAGCCGGGTTATTTTTCCGGCTGAAAACATGACAGAATAATAAGAAACTTAACTTTCGGAAGTAAAATACCTACAAGCATACCAAGTCGTGTTTGTCACCATTTTTGCATTGCTCGCACCTGCCCAAACAAAAATGACGCCAAACACTATCGCCTCAGGTCATTACTAGCCCAGGGTTCCGCTCCACTCCACCCTGGGCTAGAATGCACCGTCCCTCTGGGACTTTCTGGGAGGCATATTTCGGAATAGTTAGAGGCAAAAACAATAAATATTAAAAAGAGGGGAGTTACAACCGTTTCAGGAATCGTGAGTGGCCCTGGTGAGAGATCGGCCTTCTTCATTTTAGGGCTGGCAAGTTGCAAATCCGAGATGGACGAAATAGTGTCCGAGCATCACGAAAGATCCCGAAATCTTGGATTTCACTGGAATTCATTCGCTATTCGCTATCAATCTTTCTTCACCGTAGGATATTCAATACCCAATTGCTCTAAATAGGAATCGAACTTTGTTTCATCGTAGTAGAAAGGCTCTAACAGCGGTCTAAATTCCTCCATGATGCCACTGTTTAATTCGATGGCTGGCTTGTCTTCGTCCGAGACCATGGGCACATATTCATTCTTCATGCCCTGCTCGGTACGAAAATATTCCCAGGCAGCTTCGGTGAGCTCGGGTTTGCAGACGAAATCGAGCAAGGTCATCGCCTCCGCCTTGGCTCCAGCCACGACACCCTTATGTGCAATCGGGGTGGCCATGGCAATGGCGTTGCTCCAATGGTGGCCCTGCAAGCCGGGCACATTACTCGGAAATCGCAGAGTCACTGTCGGAAGTTTCCAAGAAATGTCACCAATGTCATCAGAGCCGCCGCTGATGAAGCGCATCAGGGGCGCACTCAACGTGTCCATCTCCGTCGGAAGCCCCGTACTATCGCGAGAATCCACTTCGTCCTGTATCGCCATGGCAAGCTCCTGATCCGCTTCAGACCACTGAGGAAGACCTACCTGCTTGATGTTTTCATACATCGTCTCTGCAATGACTTTATTGAAATGTCTTGGCCAGGCCGAACCCAGAATGCGCTGGGTCATTTTCGTATCGGTCATCAGGGCAGCACCTTCCGCAATTTTATTGGCTCGCTCGTACACCTCCATGATGCGAGGATAGGTCACATGTCGAAAATAATACCAGATCGAAGCTTTCGAGGGCACCACGTTGGGTTGGTCTCCCCCATTGGTGATCACTGAGTGTGACCGATGCAATGGATCGAGATGCTCACGCTGGTATTGCCAGCCGATGTTCATCAGCTCCGTGGCATCAGCGGCAGAACGTCCACGCCAAGGTGCTCCTGCCGC
>CAJQNM010000100.1 GCA_905479665.1 uncultured Saprospiraceae bacterium | reverse complement strand
CGATCCAGCAGAACTAGCAACTTTTCGGAGATTAGATTCTCGATTGCAAGGACATCCGGCTACCGCCGAAGGCCTGCCTGGTGTGCGAGTCGCTTCTGGATCTTTGGGTCAAGGATTGTCGGTTGCTATCGGCATGGGTTTGGCCAAGAAGCTAAACCATGATGAAAAAACCGTCTTCGTCCTCATGGGCGATGGAGAACTACAAGAAGGTCAAGTCTGGGAAGCTGCCATGTGCGCGCCGCACCACAAGGTTGATAATCTTATCGCAGTGGTAGATCGAAACGGCCAGCAGATAGATGGACCAAACGAAGAAGTGATGAGTCTCGGAGATCTTTCCGCTAAATGGAGGTCTTTTGGTTGGATCGTTTTGGAGATGGATGGCAATGTGATGCTGGATGTTGTAGATACGCTACAGCAGGCCAAAGCACAATTAGGCAATGGAAAGCCCATTGTCATTATCATGAAGACAGAGATGGGCTATGGAGTCGACTTTATGATGGGCAGTCATAAGTGGCATGGTATTGCCCCGAATGCCGAACAAACCCAAGAAGCCCTGGCCCAACTGGAAGAAACCTTGGGAGACTATGTATATGATCCCACTTATCAATCACCACACTAGCCCGTGACTACACTAGCAAATTTTCCCATAACTGGCAAGAAGGCCACCCGCAATGGATTTGGAGACGGCCTCTTTGCCGCCGCCCAGCAAGATGAGCGCATTGTTGCACTCTGTGCAGATTTAGTGGGTTCGTTAAAAATTCAAGAATTCATTCAGCACTACCCACAGCGTTTCTTTCAGGTGGGTATAGCCGAAGCAAATATGATGGGTATATCTGCCGGTCTAGCGACAGCAGGAAAAATCCCCTTCGCCAGCACATTTGCCAATTTTGCCACCGGAAGAGTGTATGATCAGATCCGTCAATCTATTGCCTACAGTGAGAAGAACGTCAAGATCTGTGCTTCACATGCCGGCATTACCTTGGGTGAAGATGGTGCAACACACCAGATTCTGGAGGACATCGGCTTGATGAAGATGCTCCCGGGCATGACGGTCATAAACCCATGCGACTACAATCAAACCAAGGCGGCGACCATAGCGATCGCAGAGCACTACGGACCTGTGTATCTGCGCTTTGGCAGACCCGGATGGCCGATCTTCATCCCCGAAGACCAGAAATTTGAAATAGGTAAGGGCTTGCTGATGAATGAAGGAAGCGATGTCACGATTCTGGCCACTGGACATCTGGTTTACAAAGCCATGGAAGCTGTAGCATCGCTCGAAGAACAAGGCATCAGTTGTGAGCTGATAAATATTCACACCATTAAGCCGCTAGATGACGAGCTGATTCTTGAATCTGTCGCTAAAACGAAGTGCTGCGTCACAGCCGAGGAACATCAACGTCTGGGTGGACTGGGCGGTAGTGTTGCACAGCTGCTTGCTCAGCAGTCTCCCGTTCCGATGGAGATGGTTGCTGTCGCCGATACCTTTGGACAAAGTGGTAAACCTGATGAGCTGATGGATCGGTACGGAATTGGTACAGGCGATGTAGTCAAAGCTGTGCAACAGGTACTGCAAAGGAAATAAAGCAACATGAAGTTTGAAACAAAGGTAATCCATGCTGGTGTGGAGCCAGATCCCACTACCGGTGCTATAATGACACCGATCTACCAAACCTCCACGTACGTCCAGGACGCACCAGGTAGGCATAAAGGGTATGAGTATGGTCGTACCCAAAACCCTACGCGGACGGCACTGGAAGAGAGTCTGGCAACCCTGGAAGGAGGAAACCATGGATTGGCATTTGCCTCAGGCATGGCGGCCATGGATGCGGTGTTGAAATTGCTTTCTCCCGGAGATGAAATTATCTCTACGACCGATGTGTACGGAGGTTCGTATCGCCTTATTGTCAAGCAGTATGAGCAATATGGAATCAAGGCTCATTTTATCGACCTAAGGGATCGTCAACTATTGCGTGATACCATCAATGAGCGCACTCGAATTGTATGGTTTGAGACGCCCACCAATCCCATGTTGAAGATTTTGGACATCAAACAAATCTGTCAAGCGGTCAAAAACAGCAATGCAATCGTCTGCGTTGACAACACATTTGCCAGTCCGCATTTACAAAGACCATTGGAGCTAGGTGCGGATTTGGTGATGCACTCAGCAACCAAATACATCGCTGGCCACTCTGACGTAATCATGGGCGCCCTGATCTGTCGGGATCCTGAACTCGAGGAGCGACTGCGGTTTATTCAGAATGCATCTGGAGCGGTACCGGGCCCCATGGATTGTTTCCTTGCCCTACGAGGGATAAAAACACTTGCCGTACGAATGGATCGTGCCTGTAAGAATGCGCATCGCATTGCTGATCTACTCAATAAGCACAAAAAGATAGCTGAGGTGTTCTATCCCGGACTGGAGTCGAGTGAAGGGCATACACTCGCGACAAAACAGATGGAGCAGTATGGAGCCATGGTGTCTTTTACTTTGAAGGAAGACAACAAGCGGGCTGCCAATAAAATCCTGAAAAAAACGCGACTGTTTAGCCTTGCCGAGTCTCTGGGAGGCGTTGAATCTCTGATTGGTCATCCGGCCAGTATGACACATGCGTCCATTCCCAAAGCCAAGCGTGCCAAAGCAGGGATCTCTGATTCCTTGATTAGGCTGAGTATCGGCATTGAGCATGTAGATGATCTCTGTGCAGACTTGCTTAACGCACTTAAGTGATAGCGTAGAGATCCGTTTATCTTAGCAGGGTGAGATTGCTCATTTTCATTGTTGCGTATCGCGCTGAAAAGCATATCGTCTCGGTTATTGAGCGTATTCCTCAGGTGATCTTAGAAAAATTTGACCACGAGATTTTACTGATCGATGATGCATCTCCAGATCGAACCTATGATCTGGCAATCGAACATCATGCACTTCATCCCGAGCTTTCTTTGACGATCCAGAAGAATGGACGTAATCTCGGCTATGGTGGCAACCAGAAGCAAGGCTATCAATATGCGATCGATCATTCGTTTGATTTTGTCATTCTCTTACATGGGGATGGGCAATACGCACCCGAGGCCATGGGAGATATGCTGGCACCGCTGCAGGAAGCATCACACGAGTTTGTCATGGGCAGCAGGATGCTTCTGGCGGGAGGCGCGCTCCAGGGCGGCATGCCGCTCTACAAATTTGTCGGTAACAAAGTATTGACGGCCGCACAAAATTTTCTCCTGAGTACACAATTGTCCGAATTTCACTCTGGATATCGAGCATTTTCGGTGAGTGCTTTGTCCCGCATTCCCTTTCAGAAAAATAGCGATGATTTTCATTTCGATACGCAGATTATCATCCAGCTGCTCTTCGCAGGGGCTAAGCTGAAGGAAGTGCCCATCCCCACTTTTTATGGGGATGAAATATCGTATGTCAACGGAGTGCCTTATGCATTGCAGATATTACGGTATACATTTCTCGGTTTGATGCATCGAAAAAATATCATCAGGTCGAGTCTTTTTGAAGTGGATCACGTCGATTCTTGAGGATGGTGCCAAAGTGCCGCATACCGAGGTCTTATAACAAAAAATCGTAACTTGTTTTTTCAACTGATCAGTGCTTTGAATATCTCTCTGGTAATCCCTCTCTACAATGAGGTGAAACGAATTCCGCTCCTCCAGGCTGGCCTGGAGCGCTTTTGTGCACAGACCACTTTTCCATTTGAAATCGTCCTGGTGAACGATGGGAGCAGTGACGAGACAGTGGCTCATCTAGCCACCATGCAGCAAGACATTGACGACTCCAAGATCACTTGGCAAATCATTGATCTGCCAACAAACCAAGGCAAGGGTGCCGCCCTTGCCGCTGGGGTGAAGGCTGCGACCCGCTCTTTTGTCCTTACCCTTGATGCGGACATGGCTGCAGAGCCTACTGAGCTGTTGCTCTGGCAGGCCACAGATCAAACCGTCGGCGAAGATTCAAAGCAGATAGTCATTGGCTCGAGGCAGCATCCGGATTCAAATGTGCAAGCAAAATTTTCGCGCCGATTCGCCGGTGGAGTGTTCAATCAGTTGGTACGCCTCATGACTGGCCTGGCCATCCGGGATACTCAATGCGGTTTCAAATTATATCCTCAGGCTGCTGCAGCCGAGTTCTTTGGTGACTTAGAAGATGAGGGCTGGGCACATGATATCGAAATTCTCCTACGTGCCAAAGCAGCCGGATACGCTATAAAAGTCATGCCTGTAAGGTGGAAGCACGTTGATGACGAAAAAATTAGCCTGCTCAAAGATGGTTTTGCCATGCTAAAGTCAATTTTTAAGCTGGGTAGGCGTTATCGCAACCGGATGAGTGTTCTCCAATTTCCCTTATGAACAGAAAAGTAACCAATGCCATACGCTGGGTGATGGACGAGTGTCTGCCACCGTTGATTCGGGACAACAAGTACTTCATGTACCCCTTCTTCTACATTTGGTTTAAGGGCAAGAACATCCGCCAGATCATGTCCTTTAAGGCAGATGTCTACGACATGAGTAAAGAAGAGTTTAGTGAATTCTATCGCCAGCGGACCTCCCTCGCCAAAGATCGACCCACTGATCTGAGCGAGACAAGTATTCTCTACATGCTCGATCGCCTGGATCCTAAGGCGGAATCCCTGATCGACATCGGTTGCGGAAATGGCTACTTCTTGGGCAGAGTGAAAGATCGTGTTCCCACCACTGCTGGATGTGATGTTTTTGATGAAGGTAAACTCGATGGATCTACCTACATACAGGGTGATATTGAGGCCCTTCCGATGCAGGACAATGCGTACGATATTGTGACATGTCACCATGTGCTGGAACATGTCATTGATTTGGCCCAATCCATTTCGGAAATCAAACGCGTGGCAGCGCGCCAGGTCATTGTAGTGGTTCCTTGCCAGCGCTACAACTTCTACACTCTTGATGAGCATGTTCGGTTTTTCCCGTACAAGGAACTGCTGGAAGCAGCCATGGGTATGGATGATTATGTCTGTAAAAAAGTAGCCGGCGATCTGGTATTCATAGGGACCATTGATTCCAAAAACTGATCCATGGCCAAAAAGAAAAAGAAAGTTGTAGGCACCAAGGCTGCCCGTCGCAAGACCACCTCCCGCAGTGCTGCACCGCAAAGTACCTCGCGCTGGCGCAAACCGCTCGCCGACTTGAGTAGATTTACCGAGCACAGTAAGCTACTCAAGCCAGCTCTTATTGCCTTTGCCGCAGTGGCGGTAGTTCTGCTCATTCTCTCTACCACGGCAGGCATCAATGGGGACGAAGATGTACAGATACCCTATTCGCAAAATTTACTCAGCTGGTATGCCACCGGCGGAGAAGACAGCTCGGCCTACAAGAGTGTCAAGGGCGATGATATCCGCTACTATGGTGGTCTCTATGAGATACCCGTAGCCTTGGTGAACAGGGCCTTAGGTTTCGAAACAATAGATCAGGGACATCTGGCGGTGAGACATGTGTTCAGTATGCTATTTGGCCTGCTGGCGGTGTTTTTTACCTTTTTACTCACCCGAGAGCTCGGAGGAGTACGGGCTGCGATATTGGCCATGATCTTACTGTTTTTATCCCCTCGTTTTATTGGCCACTCGATGATCAATCCCAAGGATATCCCTTTTGCTGCGGGATACATAATGGCCACCTACTACATCTATATGTTGATCAAGGTTCTGCCCAAATGGCATTGGAAAAATCTGATCTTGCTGGGCGTTGCGATCGGCATTTGCGTGGGAGTACGGATCAATGGTGGTATGCTGTTGGTGGCGTATTTGGGCCTAACGTTGGGTGTATATTTTCTCTTGCAGCATGGCATTGCCAATGTCACTCAATGGTCTTTGGTGAAACCCTATCTACTGAGTTTGCTGATTCCCAGTGCCATAGGATTAGCGCTAGGACTGCTCTTTTGGCCCTATGGTCTTTCAGATCCGCTCAACCATATCCCGGAAGCACTGGAAGCCTTTTCAAACTTTCAAACCGCCATCAAGGTGCTCTTTCAGGGAGTAATGGTGTGGTCAAGTGATATACCGGTGCGCTACCTCGGTAGTTGGATGTTTTTCACAGTGCCCCTTTTCGTCATTTTAGGGTTGGTTGCATTTCTGGCATTTCTTAAACCGATGTATCGCAGCCATCATCCACTTGGGCTGAGCCTTGTGATCTTCACTTTCGCCTTTCCGCTCATTTTTATCATCGTGAGTGGTTCGGCACTGTACGATGGCTGGAGGCATTTTAGCTTTGTCTATCCTAGCCTGGTTGTGATGGTGGCCCTAGCCTGGCATTTTCTGCTCGAAAAATATGCTCTGCCTAACAAAGTGGCTTATGTCGTGATGGGTATTCTGGCCCTTACAGCTCTAGAACCCCTTGTTTTTCAGGCGCGCAATTCACCATTCATGTATACCTATTTTAATCCTCTGGCCGGAGGCATAGGTGGTGCATTCGGAAATTATGAATTGGACTATTGGGGCACCAGCGTCAAGCAAGGTGTAGACTGGTTGGACAAGGAAGGAATAATTAGCGTAGATCAATCTGATACAATTACGATCGCAACAAATTTTTCTTTTGCTGCCAGAAGATATACGGCCAAAAAGTACGGCGGAAAGGTGCGTGTCACTTATCAGCGCTATCGAGAACGCGGCAGCCGGGAGTGGGATTATGCCATCTGGGTAAATCGGTTTATTGATGGCTCTTATCTGCGTGAGGATCCATGGCCCACCAGCAAGACACTTCACGAAATAAAAGCCAATGGTACACCCATCGCCATTGTTGAAAAACAGGATCCAGAGAATTTAATTTACCAAGGTCTCCAGAATATTAGTGCAGGAAACTGGTTAGAGGCTATTCCATATCTCAGTCTGGAAGTTGAGAAATATCCGGACAATGAGGTGGCGCTCACAAACTTGGGCATGGCCTATATTAATACACAGCAATTGCCTCTGGCCAAAGAAGTTTTGGAGAGGGCCCTGGCCATTTCTCCAGAAAGTATCTTGGCGTTAAATTATTTGGGTTTTTATCATTTTAGTTCGCAGAATTACTCGGAGGCTCAAGCAATTTACAGCAGAGCCGTAAAAGCCAATGATCGCAATGCCACGGCACATTATTATTTGGGCGTCATTGCTTCTCAGCAAAACAATCCAAGTAGAGCGCTGCAACACGTGCAAGATTGTCTGCAAGCCAATGGTCGATTTAAGAACTGTTATACCTTAGGTGCCCAGCTGCACGAGCAGCTAGGAGACCAGCGCAGTGCTGCAGCCTTCCGCAAAGCAGCTAGCCAGTTGTAAGAAATTTTAGACAGGTGTAGTCGGACGGATTCATATGATCAAGAAAAAAATTCTTCAAGCCTATGAGGAGATGGCTGAGCGGTATAACGAACTCATTGAGCATAAACCGCACAATGCCTATTACGATCGCCCCAACACACTGAGCTTAATTCCGGAGGTAAGAGGAAAGGCCATCCTTGATGCGGCTTGTGGGCCTGGGAAATATGCCGAAATTCTTATTTCGCAGGGAGCCACGCTCACGGGATTTGACCTAAGTCCCAAAATGATACGCCTGGCTCAGGAGCGAAATGGAGATTCGGGCCGGTTTTTTGTCCACGATTTATCCACTCCTTTTAAGACCCTCGATGATGAATCTTTTGACATTGTTTTGTGCGCCCTGGCATTGCACTATGTAGAAGATTGGACACAAACAATTAAGGAGTTTCGTCGGGTTTTAAAACCAAAGGGACATCTCGTGATATCCATCGAGCACCCATTTTTTGAGTACAATTATTTTAAATCCAAAAAATATTTTGAGATTGAACATGTGAAATGTACCTGGAAGGGATTTGGAAAACCAATCGAAGTAAATAGCTATCGGAGACCACTGCACGAATGTCTTTTGCCACTGACCGAAAACGGTTTTTACATCGATTCATTATTGGAGCCAAAGCCCACCAAAGAATTTGAAAACTATGACCCTAAGCACTACAAAGAATTAAATGCATTTCCGGCGTTTATGTGTATTAGGGGCGTGCGGAAGTTACGAACTCTAGAAACCATATTCAAGTAAAAGGATATGGCCGTTTTCATGTTTGTTGTCGAGTAATTTAGAGAATATTTCAAGTTTATACCCCAAACCTATTTCGTGTCCATTTTTAAGGTCTCTAATGATTTTTAGACCATGGTCGCGAGATTGCGCAAACCGTTCTCCGGTGGCAATGTCTTTATTAAAATACCACTCAATAGTAGCCCTTAGATTCCAACTTTGATGTATTTCTTCACTTTCATTTAAGATATAATCTATTCCAATTTTGTACTTGGGTCGTAAATAGTTTTCTTCGTTTATACTACCCGAATAGAAAAAAGCACGCCATTCCGTATGCATCTGTTGAAAAAACACTAGTTTTCTTGATATTTTAGTATTTAGTCCGATTCCTATCTGAGGTCGAAGCTCAGTGAAATTATTTATTTCCTTGTGGAATGTGTAGTAGCCGGCAAACCCTCCGACAAATGACCAACCATTTATTTCTTTGGTGGCTTTTGTGCCGAGCCCCCAGCGTCTCCAGCCGATTTCTTCATATAAGTGCTTCCAACTGGCATCAAGAGTGATGTAAAATGATTCCTTTTCGAAAACCTCCGTGCCTATTGAAAGCTCATGAAAAAATTCGTTTTGGGCAATAGAATAGAAATTTGTAATTAAAGCTAAGACTAGGAAAGCAAGAATTTTCATTTAGTTTCTTACCAATCTAAAGCCCAAATGCTGCATGCCAGTGTCTG
>CAJQNM010000099.1 GCA_905479665.1 uncultured Saprospiraceae bacterium | reverse complement strand
GACCGGCGATCACATGCTCTATAGAGGCAAGGTCGGTACCGGATTTGGCGCAGCAAAGCAAGCCGAGATTCGCGCCCTAATCGATCAAGAAGAGGTGATTTCGAAACCCATCGAGGAGAAAACAGCCGATGATCGAATCAGCACCTGGATCTCCCCCCGAATATCCTGTATGGTCGAGTACGCCAGCCTTACAAAAAATGGCACTTATCGCGAACCCGTTTTTCAAGGACTAAGGAACATTTAGTTCGTAAAACATTGGTATAGAATTTGATGTATATCAATAAATATTCTTATTCATCATGAGAGCAATCTGGAAAGGACATATCCGATTTTCGCTGGTCACCATACCGATCCGCATGTATAGTGCTATAGAATCGACAAAATCGATCAGTTTTCGGCAACTTCACAAAGAGGATCATGGTCCGGTAGGCTACGTAAAAACATGCAAGGTTTGCGATGAGCCTCTCAAGTCAGGAGACATCATGAAAGGGTATGAGTACGAATCTGATCGATACGTCATCATCGAGCCAGACGATATGGAAAAGGTGAAGCTCAAGAGTACCAAAGTCATCGAGATAGACGCCTTTGTCGATGTAGATGAAGTAAATCCAGCACTTTTCGACAGCCCCTATTTTGCAGGTCCCGATGGAGAGGTGGCCTCCAAGGCATATTCATTGCTGTGTGAAACGCTGAAGAATACCCGCAAGCTGGCCATTGGCAAGGTCGTACTGCGTGAGCGTGAAAGCATCGTTCTCATCGCTCCGCTTGATGCAGGTCTGGTCATGTACAAACTGCGCTACCCACAGGAGCTACGAAACATTGCCAATGTACCCGATGTGGGACACGTAGAAACCGACGAAGCACAACTCAAACTGGCAGAGACATTGGTCGCCTCCATGGAAAAGTCTTTCGATGATTTGGTGCTCGAAGACAAGTATTATCAGGCCGTGATGGAAATCATCGAGGCCAAGGTTGCAGGCAAAGAAATCGTAACGCTCGCAGAAGAGGAAGCCCCAATCGTCGATATCATGACCGCGCTTCAAGAGAGCATCAGCCAGGCTAAAACAGAAAAGAAACCCCTCAAGCAGGCCAAAGGGAAAAGCACTGAAGACGAGAAGAAGAAAACAGCATAAACCGAACCGATCGATTGGAAACACTCATAAATCATCAATATGAAAGCTGGTGTTCAGCTCTTTCTATTAACGATTCTTAGCAGCTGCTGTTTCGCTCAAGCTAAGTTTGAACAAGGGTATTTCATCGACGATGAAGGCACCCGTACGGACTGCTTGATCCGTCTTCCAGAACGTGATCGGAACCCGATAACATTTTCCTATCGCATTAATCATGAGGCGATAGCACTGGAGCTTGATATCGAGCAATCTCAGGAATTTGCGATCGGAGATCATACAAAGTTCACGCGAAATACAGTCGCTATTGACGTATCTGGGGATGACATGGATAGGCTTAGTCTTCAAGCCCTCCCTGAATTCAGTCGCCAGCAGGTTTTTCTCCGAGTGCTCCTAGAAGGCGAGACAAATCTATACTCCTACAGCAATGGTTCAATAAGACGTTTTTTCTATCAAAGGCCAGGAGACGAAGTAGCTCCCTTGGTCTATAAGCGATTTCGCAATGCTTCTGGAGGAACTAGCACCAACGCTTCCTTTCGGAAAGATCTGTGGAATTCACTGCAATGTGAATGTATCTCTCTCGAAGAAATTTCCGCGGTGAGGTACCTGCAATCCGATCTGCTTGATGTTTTTGCTCGTTTTCATGATTGCAGTGACCTCCCAATACTAGTGTACAAAAGGGAGCGCCGGGGGAAATTTAAGCTCAACTTAAGAACGGGAATAGATCAATCTCACACCACCGTTATGGATGAGCGCTTTTTTACGAATCGCATAGATTTTCCTAGAAAGATCAACCCACGCATTGGCCTTGAGGCAGAGTATTTTTTACCCATCATGAACGATCAATGGTCAGTGTTTATGGAGCCAACTTTTCGCAACTATGACCACATAGTTGAGCTTGTCTTTCATGAGGGAACCCCAATAGAAAGAAGTAGAGTCAATCGACTCAAATATAGGTCGATTCAGGTACCGATTGGTTTTCGGTATCGTTATCGTCTAGCACCTAAGCATCAATTCTTTGCCGATCTAGCATTTTTCCTCGAATCTTCTGGCAGCTCTTTTCTTAGGTTGGAAGGTGTTAATACGATCTCTCTACACACGGGCAATGATGTAGCCCTCGGCATCGGATATCAATATAAATCAAGATGGACTACCCAATTTAGGTATTATGTCGGACGACGGATCCTGCTCGATACCAGCGTTTGGTTTGCAGACTTCAAGACCATCTCGCTCATCATCGGCTATTCGATTCCTGACTAACCATCATCCTTGGGACGACTCCAAAGTCCACACATTACCCTTTTTCCTAATAATGCCTACCTTAGCTTTATGGCTAAGATGGTCCCTTACCGGTCTGACCGGAACCGAAAATTAGGCTTTCGCCGTGCGCGACAAGAAAAAACAGGGGACCACCAACTCAATCTTTTTCAGCAAAATCAGGCCCGTCAGCGCTCTATTCAACCGCATCAAAAAGGCCGGCACTTTGCAGCTGGTCTGGAGCACGATGGCATCAATGACGACCTGGCTGCTTCCCATTACAAACAAGCCATTGAGCACCAGGAATGCATTGCAGATGCCCATTGCAATCTCGGCATTATGTACGCGCGTGCGGGACAGACGGCAAAAGCAGTTGATTCTTTTAGCAAAGCCCTTTGCGAAGACCCCCGTCATTTGGAAGGACACTTTAATTTGGGCAACATGTATTTTGACATGGGCAATCATAAACTTGCGGCAAGTCACTATGAAATCGCCTCCGAAATCGATGATTCACTACCAGATGTCCAGTTTAATTTGGCACTCGCATTGCTAGACCTGAAAGAAAACCAATCGGCAAAAAAGGCGTTGACACGATATCTTGATTTATGCCCTCAGACAGAGCGAAAAGTTGCCGAGCGGCTGTTGCTCTTGTTATCCCTGGAGAAGTGACGAGATCTTTGGTCAGATCTTCGTGGGAGCCAACACGAATGCCACGATAAAGGCAAGTGCTGAGATCCCCAGGCCAATCATGAAAATGTTATAGCAAATCCATAGGTAGCGATACTTTTTACCCAGTACCAAGCCCAGATAGTAAAGATCCTTGCTCAGTGAGCTGTAGAGGAGCTGCTCGTCATTCATGAGTTTCCCAATACCCCACTCAAACTTATCAATGGGTAGCTGCATGAAATTTCCAAAGAAGAGAATATTGAATTTGCTATCGAGAAATTTTTCGTCGCTATAATTGGCCGATGAAACTTTGGGCCGGGTAGAAAGTGTCGCCATAATAATGGAGCACATACATACTACGATAAGCATCACCGTCGGAATGATAAGATGTGGATTCGCATCAAGTTTGGGTGCAAGGCTCGACACGACAATCGACAACATGATGGCATTTATCGAAAGCATAATGTTGGCCTTGTTGTCTGCAATCCGGCTCAGGTTATTATGATTACGAAGAGTGACCCGAAACATTGTTTCTACTCCGCGATCAGCCTTTTTCGGAAACAGGCGTTCGGACAAATCTCCGTCGATGTTGAGATCGACAGATTGCTCCTCAAAGTCGATCAGGTCTTGCAGCTGCTTTTGCAGCTTGAGAATATTTTTGCGCTTGCGGCTACGAAATATGCTTCTAGCTACTGGTGAGCGATATTTATGGCGCTGCAAAAATTCTAGATTGAGTTTAAGCCAATCTTTTTCACTGTACTGCCCACGACCTGCCGCCTCCCATTCAGACCTCAGCAGGCCTAACTTTGCCAGGTAGCTCTTCGAGCCGATGTGACTGGTATCGGCATCCTTGACCACTTCTTCCAGGATGTCTTTGGGCATCGCATCACCACGAGTCACCATGATCAGGCGCTGCACAGTACTGATCAGTCCTTCTTCCGCTTCATTTTCACGTAGAAAAGTGGCTGCCAGCTCAGCAGACCGTTGTTCGTGATCTTCATGCCCTCCTTGGGCATAACCCAAGTCGTGAAACCAGAGAGCGATTTCAAGAGCAACCGACTGTTCATCAGTAAATGGCAGTTCCTCACTCAGTAATCGACCGGCGTCAACTACCTCCCTCGTGTGCGCATTAGAATGAAATACGTACTTCGTTGAAACTTCGTTTTCAAAATACTGCTGGGCAAACTGTTGTGCCTTTTTTCTTAGTTCTTTGAGCGTCATGGCTGTAGATACCCCAACAAGGTAGAGCTTTTCGACTAAGATGGGTAATAGATATGCAGTTTTGCAGACCCACTTTGGCCTTCATTGCTGATGTATAAAACGCCTTGGTCGTCTATCGTTATTCCTTCCGGTTGAGGATGCAAGGCTCGACTCAATTCTACAGCTATCTGCAAAGTGCCCCGTTGATCATATACCGTGAGCGCATGTGCCGGAGATGAGATGATATAAATCTCTCCTGTTTGGGGGTGTACACAAATGCCCGATGGACTAAAAATTGGGCTTTCCTCAGGTCGACCCAACAACTTGTTGATCGCGAGGTAGTCTAGCACCAAATACGGGAGGCTGTCGATCTGCAATCGATCCGGATCAAACCGGAAGATCTTCCGGTTCCGATCTTTTTTGGTTCGTGCCGACTTGCAGGCAACAAGGAGGGTTTTTTCACCAGGGATGACCCCAAGGCCCTCGACATCATAGTCGCTTGATAATGAAGTCTTTACGGTCTTTTTTTCGTCCTTATCCTGCCTGTCCAGCCGAAATATATCAAAATTACCTTTGCTGTTTACTACGTAGACCTCTCCATCCCACAGCTCCAGGCCTTCGTAGTCATCAGAGCCTCCGAACTTGATTTGCCTTTCTACATTTCCTGTCTCCTTCGAAATATAGTACACACGACCTTCCTCATCCTGCACTCCAAGCAGCTGTTCCGGATTGTCACTAGGAGACAGCCCACTAATCTCGGTAAGAACAGGAGGCAGTAACAATGTGGTGTCGGGTTGGTTTACCCGATAGGAAAAACCCTGCCCACCCACGGTGTTCGTTGCCACATCTGCAGCCTCCTGAGCAGCCTGCTTGGTTACACATTGTTGCACAGGAATGAAACCAAGGATAAAAACCATGGATCCAATCAAAAGGTATACTATCTCGCGTTTACTCAATTTGTATCAATTCAGTGCGTTATGTAATATCTAAATCTCATATGTATCATTTGAGATGAATACTAAACCAGGAAGTAACGGAAACTTAATCCCTACTTCCGTGCTTATGTCCATATGAAACGTCTTCTTTGCAAGATATCAATACGGTGAGAACGAGAACGCGAAATAAAATGGTGCCCACTGATACTTCCATCAGGAAGGCAAAGGGACTATTGGGTGGTGCGAGACAGCAGCTGTACCAAGAGCACTTGCCATTTACCGTGCGATTCAGCTTGCGACCTCTACTGGCCCAATGGTTGGACTCACTTGATGATCGCAACCCACATCACGTGATGATCAGGCGTTCTATCGAAGACTACATCTCTGAACACCCCAAATTGCTCGAAGCACAAGATGATGAACAGCAGTTTTTGCAAGAACATAGCAATACACAGCTTGATTTTCTTTTTGGATCGGTTTTCCCTCCCGCCCTGTCGCACAGTGCTCTAGGCTATGTCGCGCCAGCATTTACGTTCGAACCCTTCTATATCACTTGGGGCATGTTTGACCTTTTGGACAATCCTGAGGCAGAGATCGAGGTAGAACAATACAGTGGGTTTCAAAATATCCCCTTTAGCGTACGGGCTTGTTTTATTATTCTCAACAAGGTGTACGGGCTTGATTTGGATTACATCATGCCCTACATTTTTAAGGTGAAATTTGGAAAGCTGGCTCCTCGTCAGTACTACAAGACCACTTCCATTCTTGATTTCTTAGAAGTAAAATTGACTCAAGAGCCGCCAGAAATATCTCAGGCTCAAATTGATTTCTTATTAAAAAATCCCAAGGATGCTGATCTCTGGCTATCCGTATTTTCTCCAGAGATATTTTATTTCGAAGGTGTTTTTGTATCGATCATGAACGAGGTCACTGACCTTGAAGTGATCTCTCGCCTGAGACGCGCTCTACTTACTACCGATAGCCTGCTAAATAAACAGAGCATCGCTATCGTCGATGGCCTAACCAATATTTATTTAAAATTAGCTGATTCACGTTTTGGAATTCAGGCCCTGGAATATCCCTCACAAAATGATTCCAGCGTACATTACAAAATTAAATTCCCCCTTGTTGCTGGTCATGACGATCCGACCAGTGGCGTAAATCGTGGATCTATTTACGAGGGGGCTTGCTCAGAAAATCACATCAAGATAATTTCTGACTTGCGCGCACTAAAAGAACCTCGCCCCGTCGAGCAGTCCTTAATTAATGCAGGTTTTCGAAGTGTGATGCTCATCCCTCTACGAGATCAGGAAAAAAACATCATTGGTATTGTGGAACTCGGTTCTACGCGCCCCTATGCTTACAACTATGTCAATAGCCTTCGGATGAAGGAAATTCTTCCGCTCTATGATGTCGCCATGGAAGAAAATCGTGATCATATCGATAATAAAATCCAGGCCATCATTCAGGATAAATTTACCCACATACATCCCTCTGTCATGTGGAAGTTTACCTCTTCCGCATTTCATTTTTTGGACGCGAACAAAGACGACCAAACACCTCACGTCTCCATCAAGCCTCCGGTGTTTCGAGATGTCCAGCCGCTCTTCGGACAAATAGATATCAACAACTCTACACTGATCCGAAACGATACGGTGCGTTATGACCTGTTGAATAATCTGAGGTGGTTGGAAGGACTCCTGGAAAAAATATTTGCCAAAAATAAAATCAGTTTACTCCATAAATCTCTTTCCGAAGTACGGGCACAGCGGGAGGCAATGGATGATGGTTACAGTGCCCATCTAGAGGCCGACGCTGTAAATCTCATACGGCAAGTAAATACGATGCTTCGTAAGCTCGCCGAAGAGGACTCGCTCTCTGCCAGTTTGTGGATCAATGAATATCTCCAGCAATTGGATCCAGAACTAGATACGATAAATGATGCTCGTGGTCGTTTTGATCAAAGTGTGCGAAAAATAAATCGTACGATCACCAGATATCTCGAGGGCCAGGAGAAAACCAATCAAGATTTTATTCCACATCTTTTTGAAAAATATCAGACGGACGGAATCGAGTACAATTTATATCTCGGACAGTCGCTGCTCGAGCATGGAAACTACGGGCAGCATCACTTGCAGAATATGCGTCTTTGGCAAGTCAAGAGCATGGTAGAAATTCAGCATCTCATGCGAGATATTCGCCCTGGAATGCCAATTGATTTGAGTCTCTCCTATTTAATTTATGTCCATGATTCACCTATTTCGATTCGCTTTCGTCTCGACGAGAAGAGATTTGATGTTGAGGGTGCCCATGACGTGCGTTACGAAATTCTGAAAAAGAGGCTCGACAAGGCACTGCTCAAAGACGGCTCCGAGCGGCTCACCTCACAAAGCAAGATTGTCATCGCGTACATTCAGGAAAAGGATAAAAAAGAATACATCAAGTACCTCCAGTATCTCATCAATGAAGGACTCTTGCATCCACACATTGAAGAGGTTGAAATAGAGCCTCTCCAGGGGGTGGTAGGCTTAGGAGCTCTGAGGGTGCAGCTGCCCATTGTCTAGAGAACACATCTGCATTCGTCGTTTTTTCAGGGCCAAAGTTCGGCAGAATCGAGCTCCGAAGTACGAAGGCTCTGCAAATCAAGGTTGGCCCTCTTCAAACTAAGGAGTATATTTAGGATTTAAGAACCATCATCTCAACCATGCTATCTAAGACATACGCCAGTACAGTCGTCGGAGTAGACGCAAAAACCATAACCGTTGAAGTAAATGTTGGCGGGACAGTGCCCGCGGGCAAGAATTTCTATCATCTGGTCGGCCTGCCAGACAATGCGGTCAAAGAAGGCTTCACTCGCATCACAGCCGCAGTCAAGAATATTGGTATGAACATACCACGCAAAAGAGTCGTGGTGAATCTTGCGCCCGCCGACATCCGCAAAGAAGGATCGGCGTATGATCTGCCCATTGCCTTGGCTTTTCTCTCAAGCACCGACCAGATGGATGGTGATCGCCTGAAGGACTATGTCATCGTCGGTGAGCTAGCACTAGACGGAAATTTACGCCCAATCAAGGGTGCTCTCCCGATTGCAGTACAGGCTCGCAAAGAAAACTTCAAGGGCATCATTCTCCCAGAGCAAAATGCCAAAGAAGCAGCAATTGTAGATAACCTGGAGGTTTATGGGATCAAGAATTTACTGGAAGCACAAAAATTCTTCAATGGTGAGGAGGTTCTGAAAATGACGGAACACAACACTAGAGAAGTATTTAGCGATGAGGGCAACCAGTACGATCAGGACTTTGCGGATGTAAAAGGTCAAGAAAATATCAAACGAGCACTCACGCTTGCTGCAGCCGGCGGTCATAATGTAGTCTTGATCGGACCTCCAGGTGCTGGCAAGACGATGCTCGCCAAAAGACTGCCCACTATCTTGCCTCCGCTTAGTTTACGAGAGGCCTTAGAGACGACAAAAATACACAGTGTGGCAGGACTCATGCCCGATCACTCAGCCTTGGTCACTACCCGGCCTTTCCGCTCACCTCATCACACCATAAGCGATGTAGCCCTAGTGGGTGGCGGTTCGAATCCTCTTCCTGGCACGATTTCCTTAGCACACAATGGGGTATTGTTTCTTGACGAGCTGCCCGAGTTTAAGCGATCCGTTCTCGAAGTGTTGCGCCAACCCCTCGAGGAGCGTCGCGTCACTATCTCGCGGGCTCGCATCTCGGTCGATTATCCCGCAAGTTTTATCCTGGTCGCCTCGATGAATCCATGCCCTTGTGGTTATCATAATCATCCGGAAAAAGACTGTGTCTGTGCCCCTGGAGTCATTCAGCGGTATCTCAACAAAATCTCAGGACCACTCCTCGATCGCATCGATCTTCACGTCGAAGTCACACCCGTTTCTTACGATCAACTGGCAGACAATGGGAGATCACAAACTGACAGTGCTACGATCATGAAACAGGTTGCCGCAGCCAGAATCATTCAGGAAAAACGTTTTGCAGACAAGGAGCACGTTTATTGCAACGCACAGATGTCGAGCACTATGGTGCAGAAAATTTGCACCCTAAATCAAGCAGGTCGCACCCTCCTTAAAACAGCCATGCAAAAATTGCAACTCTCTGCTCGGGCATACGACCGCATTCTTAAAGTGAGCCGTACAGCTGCTGATCTCGATGCATCGGAAGAAATAAAAATAGAACACCTGGCAGAAGCTATTCAGTTGCGTAGCCTGGATCGTGAGAGTTGGGCAGGATGAAAGGTTAATTGATAATTGATAATGTAAAATTGATAATGCTAACTACTCCGAAACACCCAGTTATCTATTCTCAACTTTGGTACTTAAAAGTTATCAAATCAATTGGCTCCGCTCCGAAGACTCTCACGACTTTCTAGAGGCTAAGCTGAATAATTATTTAAATCCAATTTAGGCAGGAGGCCTAGAGAGAGCTGAGACTCAATTCTCAACTTTCAATTGTCAATTAATATCAGAGTTTTTCTATTTGTCTTATGAGTTCTCCGGTGGAGCTGGAATCCATGCCCGATTCCTGAGCTAACTCCATTGCTTTATTTGCCCATTTTAGGGCAGGTTTCTTCTTGCCCAGTTTATAGTACAGCGCCGCAAGGGTGTCGGTGTTGAAAGAATTGCTATCCTTTGCGATAGATTTCTTGCACCATTTAATAGCCTTCTTCAGCGCTTTCGGATCTTCCACATCTTCGTAAAATCCCCACGCTAGACCATTTAGGGTGCTCCAGTCAAGGTCTTCATATTCCTTTACGAATGCTTTGGCCTTTTCGACCTGGCGCTCTTCATTTTTCTTAAACTGGTAGTAGTCTATTTCGAAAACAGAGAAAGATTTTTTGGCCTTGTTGGTAGGAAAAGTCTCGTCATAGATCTTACGTGCTGCCTCCAAATCAAGGCGCTCTATGTTGCTGTACAGGTGCCTGTCAATCAGACTGCTCAACATATAGTCAACTCGATCCGTACCAAACTCTGAGATAAAAAGATGCCTCTGGTCGACTATGTATTTAAAGTATGGATCATCGTAGCTTCTCACCAATTGCGCCACCAGATTCATGTTTTTGGAGTCTGACCATTTTTCTTGGGTCTCCAGGTATTCAGCTCCAACCTTTGCAGCTAGCGGATTTCCTGCCTCCAACATTACTGACGTATAATCATAGAGAAATTCAGGATCTCGATTGCCATCAGCATATTGGCTATCCATGCCACCTACCTGCTTGGTCGGATCTAACGCTGCCTTACCCAATTTTAAGAAGCGTTCTGGGGGTTGAAAACCCTGACCTCTGTGTACGACCACTCCTGCTGCATTGAGGAAAAGAAAAGAAGGATAGCCATTGACCCCAAACTTCATGCGAAAACCATTGCCCTCACCTTTTTCCATATCCAATTTCAAATTCACAAATTGCTCATTGAAAAAGGTGGCTACACTTGCATCACTAAATACTGATTTGTCCATCATCTTGCATGGACCACACCAGGTCGTGTAGGCATCGACGAAGATGATTTTGTCTTCAGCTTTGGCTTGAGACAGTGCTTCGTGCAGCGCGTTATCAATAAAATCGATGCCGTCTTGGCCAACTAATATGGTGGTGGCCAGACTGAATAGGATAAGGATTGAGGTGAGTTTCTTCATCATTTTGTTTTTTCGTTGTCTTGCGCTTCGAGTACCTTGATCAGGCTTTCGATACCTCGATAATGTCCACTCTTTGCCGCCTCTGCTTTAGACAAGGCTTCCTGAGCAGATTGCAATGCCAGCTGCTCTTTTCCGGCGAGCATCTGCAGCTGGGCAGCTGTGTAGAGATGATCGACCGACGGTTCCTTTTTAGCTACCCCAGAAGCCCATGCTTCGGCAACCTTTATCGCCTCAGGCTGATGGCGCATATGTTCGATAATAGAATTCGCCAAAGACATCTTTTGCTTGGTCCCGAGTTTGGCATAGCGTTTTCCGTACTTCAGATAATTTTTTACGTCATCCATGGCTCCGTAGTAGCGTATACGTGCCTCGTCTGCGTAGTTGGCATTTTTCGCCGTGATGTATCTGTCGTATTTATCTACCGCTTCTTCGACCAAGTCTGCATTGCGAAATTGGATGGCTTTGTTCACCGTAGCATTGCACGCTTTCTCTACCTGTCCATTGTACGCATCCTCTCCAAATACTTTTATCATCTCAGTCTTCTGGCCCACCATTTGGACAAATACACGCGAATCTGCCTCGGCAGCACCATAAAAGAGTATTTCCTGGCTAACTTCTGAACGAAGGTCTGGCTTGCTCGCCAGATACTCATTGGCCAGCTTAAGCACTGACTTGCGAGATTTAGCGCGTGCTTTGATATACTGAGCAATGAAGGCCGGGTCTCGTTTTCCCGCTTCATATTCCTTGTCCAAGGCAGAAGAAACATCCCCTTTTTTTGCAGCAGCTTGTCCAAGTTTGATAAAGCGAGCTTCATCCATACCGCCAGTCACGCGGTGCACAACTTTTCCTCCTGGTTCGATAAACAGGAGCGTGGGAAAAGCCCTGACGCCATACTTCTTTTGGAAAGCTCGACCTTCTCCTTTCTCCATGTCGATCTTGAGATTTACAAAATGGTCATTGTAGAAATCTCCCACTTTTGCCTGTGGAAAAACATTTTTCGACATACGTTTGCATGGACCACACCAAGTCGTGTACGCATCGACAAAAATAATCTTGCCTTGCTCATTGGCCGCCTCTTTAGCTTCCTCAAAACTTCCATGGAAAAATGCGATGCCTTCGCCCATGAGCGGAAGACTTGTGCCGATCATGGCCAACAAGATAAATGTCATAAATTTCATATCACTGTCATTTTTCCAAAGTTAAACGAAATAGGGCATGCCTTTTGTACTTTTATTGTGTCATATCTCGACCCTTACACATGAGTCTTCCCACTAAAAATAAGCATCTGTGGTCCCGATTGGGTTTTGGCATCAGCCCGCTCAACTTTCCTTTGTTGCGCGATGCCGACCTCGCCACAAATATAGCGATGATCAGTAAGTCTGGGTCTCTAAATCCCCTCGCTGCGCCTACCTCTCCAGATGGTGATCTTAATCCAGATCGCATCATGGCTATGTCACAGACCGAGAAAGCGGATTTTTTCAAATCGGAGGAGGATCGCCTCGATGATCTTCGGGATCGGTGGCTTGAGCAGATGACCAACAGAGTTGAGGATGCGCTTGCTGAGCGTATGACCTTGTTTTGGCACACTCATCTTGCCTGTATTTGCCGAGAGAGCAGTGTCGCAGCTTCGTATCTCAATACGATACGCCGACATGCGTTGGGAAATTTTGGTGAGTTAGTGCTGGCAATGGCACGTGAGCCGGCCATCATTCGATTTCTCAATAATCAGCAGAACCGAAAGTCTCATCCCAATGAAAACTTTGCCCGGGAGTTACTGGAACTCTTTACGCTAGGTGAAGGACACTATACAGAGGCAGATGTACGCAATGCAGCTCGTGCCTTTACGGGATGGTCGAGCGGATTTGACAATCAGTTTGAGTTTAGGGCACGTCAGCATGATTTTGGTGAAAAGACCTTTCTCGGAAGCAGCGGGTCTTTTGATGGCGACGACATCATCCGAAAAGTACTTGAGAAGCCTCAGTGTGCACGATTTGTTGCCCAGCAGGTCTATCGTCACTTCGTCCATGAGGATCCAAACGAGAAGCATGTGCGAGAACTAGGAGACGTTTTCTATGACAGCAAATACAACATCAGAACCATGATGACTCACCTCATGCACACAGAGTGGTTTTACCATGCCGATAATGTGGGTAATCGGATTAAATCACCGGTTGAGCTCATAGTCCAAACGACCCAGCTATTCGGATCTACGTTTCGGAGCCATGGGGATCGCACATTTTTGCAACGGTCACTGGGTCAACTGCTCTTCAACCCGCCCAATGTAGCGGGATGGCCAGGAGGTCGGCACTGGATCAATAACGCCACTTTGATGATACGTCTCAATCTACCCAATTACATCATCAAACGTGAGCGTATGGATCATACCGTCTTGCGGTCGCTCAAGAGCGAGGGCCTCAGTAAGCCGGTGCAGCAACTAGACGTTCGAGTCAATCTCGAGTCTATCTTGTCCTATTTTCGTCATCTCGAGTACCAGGATTTGGAAAAAAACTTAGTTGGAGCATTACTGCTGCAGGAGAAAGCCCCAACAGTGGCATCAGGACGTGAATATAAATCGAAAGACTATCTCGAACGCCTTTTGCTTCGTATTACCTCTCTGCCAGAATTTCAACTAGGTTAGCAGGATGGATCGCAGATTGTTTATCCAGCAAAGCGGCTTGGCATCCGCATCGACGATGGTGCCAGGGTTTGTTCGTGATCTGCGTGTACCGCCACAACAATCACGCAGCGGGAAGATCCTCATCGTCATACAGCTCTCAGGCGGCAATGATGGCCTTAACACCTTTGTGCCCTACCGTGAAGATCTCTACCAGCGTAATCGACCCGGACTGCATATTGGCCCCAAGACTGTGCTGGCCCTTACGGATCAGGTCGGTCTCCACCCGGCCTTGGCCGATCTCAGACCACAGTACGATCTCGGGGAGCTGCTGGTGATCAATTCGGTGGGTTACCCCAATCCGACCCGCTCCCATTTCCGCTCCATGGATATTTGGCAGACTGCTTCTCATGCCGATCAGTATCTCCAAACTGGCTGGCTTGGTCGATATCTTGACAGCGATTGTTTTGGATGCGATCAAGCGTATCACGCTGTCGAAATAGGAGATAATCTTGGTTTAGCATTACAAGGCAGCAAGCGAGATGGTTTTGCTATGCGAGATGGAAACCAACTGAGACGACTCACGGACAATGAGTTCCTCCACACGCTGGGCTCTGATCAGAAACGAACTCGTAAGGCAGGCCCCAACTTAGACTATCTCTATAAGACGATGATCGAAGTGCAGGAATCTGCAGACTACCTTATTCAGAAAAGCAAAGTCTACACATCTTCGCAATCGTATCCGGTCCATTCTTTTGGACGAGGACTGAAGCAAATTGCTGAGCTCATCTCAGCCGATACGGACACCCGAGTATATTACATCAGCCTGCCGGGATTCGATACCCACGCCAACCAATTTGCACGTCAAGAAAAACTATTGCGAACCTACTCACAGGCAGTGGCGGCGCTGATCGCAGATCTAAAACACAACAAGCTTTTTGCCGACACGATGATCATGACGTTTTCGGAATTTGGAAGGCGGGTCGAGGAAAATGGAAGTCGCGGCACCGATCACGGTACCGCAAATAATGTATGGCTGCTCAGCGGTGCACTAAAGGAACCGGGCTTCTACAATGACATGCCCGATTTGAGCAATCTTGTCAACGGAGATCTCATTTTCGAGATTGACTTCCGCAGAATCTATGCTACGCTCTTAGAAAATTGGCTGGGCGTCCCACCTCAAGACATTTTACTGGAAAATTTTGCTGCGTTGGATTCAGTGGTGTAAGATCAACCTTGTACGACGTCAAACTTAACCTCCGAGACAACATCCTGATGCAAATTGATGACCGCTGTATAGGATCCCAACTCCTTCACTTCGGCAGGAAGTTGAATTTTGCGTCGATCGATTTCAAGACCAAATGTTTCCTTAATCGCCTGCGCCAATTGCACATTGGTCACGCTACCAAAGATTTTTCCTGTGGTACCCGCTTTGGCATCGATACTTAATGATTTTCCCTTCAATTTATCAGCCATTTCCTGATAGGTGCCCAGCATTTTCGATTCACGCAAATCTTCGATGCGTCTCATCTCGGCCAGTCGTCTGCGATTGGAACTATTGGCGATAATGGCTTTCTTTTGCGGGATCAAGAAATTGCGGCCGAAACCGTTCTTTACTTTGACGATCTCGTATTTTTCGCCGACTTTTTCTATCTCTTCTAAAAGTATGATCTCCATGGCAAGATGCGCTTACGTTATGGTTATTTAAGCAAATCAGTCACAAAAGGTAGGTAGGCCAGGTGTCTAGCTCTTTTCACCGCTGTGGCGACCTTCTTTTGATATTTCAAGCTATTGCCTGTGATACGTCGAGGCAAAATCTTGCCTTGCTCGTTGACAAACTGTTTGAGAAACTCAGGATCCTTGTAATCAATGTGGCGAATTCCGTACTTGCGAAAACGGCAATATTTTTTCGCCTTTTGACCAAGTTTAGGATTGCTGAGGAATTTTATGTCGTCTCTAGAAGCCATTGTTATTTCTTTTGTCTACGATCGATGATTTTATTCTTCTTCCGATGTGGCTGTGGTGGTCACTGCGGCAGCAGTTGGTACTTTGGTCTCTTCTTTCGCAGGGGCTTCTGCCTCTGCCTCCACCGGCGCTTTTGACTCTTCTTTCACAGGGGCTTTTGCCTCCTCTTTCGCAGGCGCTTTTGCCTCTTTCGCAGCCGCCTTAGGTGCATCTTTGCCGTCGCTCTCTTTGGCTTTCACTGGCTCCTCATCTGGCATCCGTTTCTTGCCAATCAGGCCATTGCGTTTGTCATCATTGTACTTCACGCCATATTTGTCCAGCGACACGGTGAGAAAACGCATGATGCGCTCATCACGACGCAGGGCAAGCTCCAACTTAGGGACGATTGTACCTGAGTCTGATTTAAACTCTACACAGTAATAAATACCGGTTGTGCGCTTGGAAATCGTATAGGCTAACTGACGTAAGCCGATATGCTCTTCGTGGACAATTTCACAACCTTCACCCTTGAGGTGATCAAGGTAGGTCTTTGCTGTCCCTTCAATCTCATCGCCGGACAGCACTGGGTCTACGATGAAAGTTACTTCGTATTGTTGCATACGATGTTATTTTTTAAAATGGGGTGCAAATATAGAAATTCCTACTTACTCTCAGCATCAATTGTTGCCACAAGAAAAATGTCGTCATTGATCACCTTGTCAGCAACGGTACCAATGACTCCAGATCCATACTTGATATCCCATTTAGTGCGATCGATTGAAAAGGAAGGTGTAGCCACCAGAACCTTGTCACCGACAAATGAAACGTTGGCACGAAGTGTAACCGGATTGGTAATCCCCTTGATGGTCAAATCTCCAGAAATCTCATGCGTCACTGATGGCTGGTCTGCAACTTGTTTTCCACCCCCGATTGTAAACGTCGCCTCCGGGTGCGCTTCCACTGCGAAAAAATCTGGCGAATTGAGGTGCCCTTCGAGTTGTGCTTTTTTCTCGCCCTCGAGGTCTGAATTGGTAATGGTTGTCATATCTAGAACAAACATGCCACCCGTCACATCATTTCCTTTGGTCACAATGCTGCCCGATTTTACATCGACCGTCCCAATGTGTTGGGCTCCGACAGCCTTTTTGCCAATCCAATTGATTTGCCCTTGGGTGATCTGATATGTGATTTCTGCCGCATTCGGATCTGCAGTCGCGGTCGCAGCAGGATTTGCAACTCCCTTACTATCGGATGAGGAGCTATTGTTTTGACAAGCCGTCAGTACAGAAGCGACAAGAAATAGGAGCAATATGTTCTTCATGGCTAAAATTTGCTTGCAAAGGTATCTAAGAAGAATGAGCGAGCCAACCTTCAGAAATAAACTGCTGATTGATCATGTCGTTTGCAATGCTTGACCATTCAGAAATTGTTGCAGCTCATCGAGATCATTGAAAACACGACAATTGGCCCTAGAGCGCATCTGGCGACGTGCAAGCTGTAAACCAGTCAGCAAAATTGTCGAGTCTCGAAAGTGCAAAGAAAGCTCATCAACATAATCCTGAATACTCATCTGGCCCAAAGTCTCATTGACCATGGTAAGTAGAAATTTGGGCTGTTGGATCTCATTGGCAAACTTCAAGTCTTCGAGAGAAACCTGAGCCCCCAGATTGATCACTCGATATCCCGCTTCTTTTAAGATGTAGTGGATGAAAAGCATACTGAGTTCCTGCCGTTCACCCTCTGGAAGAAATAGGAGGAAGCTGTCCTTGCTGGTAGGGTTTTGCAGTGCCTCAATCGCCACGAAGATTTTCTGCCTGATCAGGCCAGCCACATAGTTTTCCTGCACTGGAGAGACAGATCCAGTCATCCATAGTATACTAAGTCGATTTAAAAAAGGGAAGATGATCTCAACCATTGTGCGCTTAAACCCAATGTCGCTGATATTGCCCTGTACCGCAGCATTAAATTTATCCTCATCCATCTCCAACATAGCAAGGGTGAGGGTGTCAGAGAGCACCTCCGTATCTACAGAATCTTCTTGAGACAACTCCAGCACGGCATCCCGGATCTCCTCCGGATCCATCCGGGCTATCTTTGATATCTTGAGTCCATTGCGGTTTAGAAGGGTTATGTTGAGGAGCCGCTTCAGATCCTTTTCGACGTAATACCGAATATTACTTTCGGTACGTTTAGGAGCTAGTAAATTGTAGCGCTTCTCCCAGATGCGTATCGTATGCGCCTTTACCCCGGAGAGTTTTTCTAAATCACTTATTGAATAGATTGCCACAACTCGGTGGTTAGTTTTCTTGTGAGAGACAGACCTACAGACTTGTGGTAAACCAATAAATAAGATATTTGTTGAAGGAACGGATCAGAAAAGAGAAGAACAAACTATGAGAATTGGTATTGTATGTTATCCGACCTTTGGTGGCAGTGGGGTAGTTGCCACAGAACTCGGCATGGGCTTAGCTCGTAAAGGACACGAAGTGCACTTCATTACATACGCTCGACCAGCAAGACTTTCTGGTTTTCATGCAAATATCTCTCTTCATGAGGTCGGTGATGTAAACTATCCGCTCTTTGAGTACCCACCTTATGACACGAAACTCAGCAGCAAACTAGTCGATGTGGTCAAGTATGAAAACCTTGATCTGCTGCATGTTCACTATGCCATCCCGCATGCAACCATCGCTTTTCTCGCCCAGCAGATCTTGTGGGAGGAAACGCACAAGTACATTCCCTTCGTAACCACACTGCATGGCACAGATATCACGCTGGTAGGGAGCGATCATTCATTTGCTTCAACTGTCAAATTCGGGATCGGTCGCAGTGATGGCATCACAGCTGTTTCGCAATTTCTCAAGGAAGAAACCGAGAAGGTTTTTGGTGTGCAAAACGACATCCGGGTCATCTACAATTTCATTGACTTTGATCGATTCAGCAAGAGCAACAAAGAGCACTTTCGGCGAGCGATCGCACCGGACGGGGAAAAGATTATCATGCACACATCCAATTTTAGATCGGTGAAACGCGCAGAAGATGTGATTCGGGTTTTCAAAAAGATCAAGGACGTGATCCCAGCGCACTTGCTCATGATTGGAGATGGACCAGAAAGACAAAACTGTGAGCAGCTCTGCAGACAATTGGGCATCTGCGATAATATCCGCTTTTTAGGGAAGCAAGGAGCGATCGAAGAACTATTGGCGATTGCTGATCTGTTCATCTTGCCCTCCGAAAATGAGAGTTTCGGCCTGGCCGCTTTGGAGGCCATGGCATGCGAAGTACCTGTCATATCAACGAACGTGGGCGGCATCCCCGAGGTAAATATCGAGGGAGTCACCGGTTTCTTGAGCGAGGTCGGAGACATCGATCATATGGCAGCAAATGCACTCAAGCTTTTGCAAAACGATGATTTGCTGATTAAGTTTCGAAAAAATGCGCTTGCACAAGCACAGCGATTTTCGATCGAAAACATCCTACCTCAGTACGAAAGCTACTATGAAGAAGTGCTCAAGAATGCACACGCTAAGACGCTTGTATAGAGAAATCTAAAAATTCGTACATCTCAAGAGATCTAGGGAACGCTAGCTAGTTGACCAAAATGATCTTTCCTATTGCAGAGTCGGGCGTATCGAGATTTTCAACCGAAGTACTGAAAACCAGATAGACCCCAGAGGCCGCTCGGGTTCCACCCAGATCTTCTCCATACCAGATGGCCTGACCACCCACTGCTTTGGATTCGTGCACAAGTTTGCCCTGGATGTCGGTAATCTTCACATTTGAATTTTGGGCCAGTCCTTTGATGGCAATCGGCCCGGAATAGCCAGGTCGAACTGGATTGGGAAATATTTCGACCTCGGCCTGATGAAATCGCTCTCCGGCGACGGCATCGCTGCGCAGTGAGACGATCCCTTTGTCGGTAGCGATAAAAACTTCACCGTCGATGTCGTCGATGGCAATGTCGATGATATTGTTGTCAAAAAGTGGTGAGTTGTCTTCAGTGAGCGGTCGCATCACAGCTGTTTCAGCATTCGCACTCTGAACAAAAATTCCATTCGTGGTACCAAACCACTTGCGATTGCCACCGTCTATGGAGATCGCTTTGACATCCTCTCCGCCCAGCAGTTCACCACCCACGCCGTTTTCCTCTACGATGAGTCGAGTACCCAGACAGTTGCCGGCAAAGGTCTGATTGCCACAGTCGAATAGAACTGGCCCTTTACTAGTCCCGACCCAAACTGCCCCATCCTTGTCGACGGCGATATCACGTACCTGATTTGAAGTGAGGGTAGAGTTATTGGCATTCAAAATCCTCGTTTGGTCATCGCCTGTAGAAAGCAGGTCATCGCCGGGGTCATAAAGGATGAGCCCCTCATTGCCTACGGCCACCCAAATAGTACCCGAGTGATCAGCTGCCACGGCCTCTACGTTGTCACTTCCCGGGAGCGCAAAACTTTGCCATTCTCCTGTCGGTGTCATCACACTGAGCGGCCTGGGGGCATCGTGATTCGTGATCCAAAGATTGCCTTGTTGATCAAAGTCAAGATCCGTAACTCGATTGCGATCGGGATTGATCACCGAGTTTTGCAAACTCGAATTCTCCCGATCAAACACGGTGACCTCTCCATCTCGATACGAGATAAGTCCATCCCAAAACGTACCCACAAAGACGGTTCCATCATCAGACACTTCGACAGCAAGAAAGTCACGCATGTTGTACTCCTCCAGCACAGCATTGTTAAATTTATTGATCGCCGTCCAGCTGCCTGTTTCATTGGTGTATAGGCCATCTGCGCGGAAAATGTATCCATAGTTGATGGTGACACCTCCCGAAGCCACATAAAGCTTGCGATCAAAAACTGCCATCTGGCTTGCATTATGTGTCAACGGACGATCGGGTACGATTGTCTGACAGGGTTCGCGGAGGCCAGTCGTATAGTGAAAACCCTCTCGCTCATCAGCAAACCAGATCCGGCCTTGCTCGTCCACAACGCCATCAAGGACTCGGTTGGTACAGGCATATCTGATCTCCTGAGGGTTCGCAGTATCGCTAATCAGATATTTGCGGTCACGGCACCCATCGTTGCAGATCCAGCCCGTCAATATACCCTCGTCAACCAACTGCGTGAAGGCAAGTCTATGATTTGTGATCGTATGTAGCTTTTTGAAAGCCGAGCCATCAAAGCTGAAAATCTGGTTATCAACTCCAGCATACATTTTGTCTGCGAGCACGGTAAGATCATGAGCTTGATACTTCGGAGCCAAGCCCACTTCTTCCCCAACAATACTCCAAAGACCAAAATCTGCAAGATTTGTCGAAGTCTCGGGTGCCTTATAAATACCTTCTTCTGTCGAAACATAGAGTCGATCCTGATACTCCACGATACCGCGGACAGCGAAATTGGTAAATGTGGTGAAGCCAAACTCGCGATTTTCCAAATCCAGTTGAGTTACACCATATCCGGTAGCGAAGTACACAAAGGGAGCTTTGACATAAATGTCGTGAATCGTTCGATCCTGTAAAATCTGTGTGTTCCTTTTGATCTGGTCGAGATTTACGATTTCATCGTCAAAAACAAGGTCGATATTGCTATTCTTGTATGCAACAATCAAGACATCACTAACCGGATCATAAGCCAGTTTTTGCACCTCAATGTCACTGAGCCCTTCCGTTTTTGAAATGTGTCGTAAACTAAGATCTGTCTTGTCTACACGCATCAAGGCCCACTCTGTGCCGTAAAAAATGGCATCCGGGCTTTGGGTCACGCTCAGGGCACGTTTGGCTGGGAGGTAGGAGCGCCACTCACCGATACGGAGATCATCTTGTGCCGAGACCACACTGGAAAAAGTAAATAAAAGGAGAAAACTGACCAATCTCATGAGCCTACATTGAATCTTCATTAATGACGTCGAAGCGGTACAATCCATTGTCCATAATGTAGGTTATAACATGATCGGGCGTCATGAATCGGATTGATTTGTCGGCCCTGATGCATGCACGGAGGTAGGTTGAGGAGATTTGCAGTAGCGGCATTTCGGGCAAATATTTTACCTGAGGGTGCGTAAAGGGCTGGTGCTTTATCTCTGGTCGGTTGTATACATAAATCTCATGGTGAGCTAAAATATCGAGGTGATTTTTCCACTGCTCGAAGGCGAGCATATTGTCACTGCCTAAAACTAGGGTGAATTTTTTCTGCGGAAAATGGGCCCGTAGATAGTGCAAGGTGTCTACAGTATAGGATGGTTTTTCCAAGTCAAATTCTACATCACAGCTATGCAGATGTGACTGATTTATCAAACTGAGGTCGACCATGGCAAGTCGATGTGCTTCAGGGGCCAACTCAGTGGTCTCTTTAAAAGGACTGTGAGGGCTTACGACAAACCATAATTCATCCAGATCTGTGTGGGTCACAACCTGGTCGGCGACAATGAGATGACCAATATGGACAGGATTGAAGGAGCCAAAAAAGAGACCAGTCTTCTTTCCGTCGGAACCCAGTAGTCGGTCAGTAGTCATGAAGGACTAACGACTCAACATGACTGGCATCACCAGCATGAGTAGCTCTTCGTCTTCAGGCTCTTCCGTCGGAAGGATAATGCCAGCTTTGTTAGAAGTTGACATATGAAATACGATTTCATCCGTATCAAGCACGTTGAGCATATCGATCAGAAATCGGGCATTAAACCCAATCGTAAGTGGCTCACCAGCATATTGACAAGTGAGTTGCTCGGTAGCTTCATTCGAAAAGTCTAAATCCTGCGCTTCGATGGTTAGGCTCCCTTCATCAATGTTGAGCACGACTTGATTGGTCGTCTTATTGGCATAGATGGCGATCCGTTTGAGCGATTGCAGCAGATCCTGCCGCACCACGGTCATCTGATTTGGATTTTCGGTGGGGATCACCGCTTTGTAATTGGGGTACTGCGCATCGATCAGACGGCAGACTAGTTCGTGATCCTCAAAGGAGAAAAATGCATTCGACTTATTAAATGAGACATCGATAGACCCATTTTGAGGCAAAGCACTTTTCAGCAAAGTGAGTGATTTCTTTGGTAAGATAAATGACGTACTGATATCGCTGTCCAATCCTGAAAATGCATATCTCACCAATTTGTGGGCATCTGTGGCCACAAAAATAATTTTGGAAAAATCCAATTGCACGTAAACTCCGGTCATGGCGAGACGAAGCTCATCCGTACTTGTTGCAAAAACGGTCTTGCTGATGGCTTCTTGCATCAAGTGCGCACTCACCGTCACTTTCTCCGTCCCATCTGGAATAGGAATCGTGGGAAAATCTTCTGGATTGTCTCCACTCAACTTATATTTTCCGTAGGATGAAGTGATCTCGATGGCAAACCGATCATTGTCGACATCAATGGTCACCGGTTGCTCAGGAAGGGCCTTAAGCGTGTCAACCAATATTCGGCCTGGTATCGCCACCTCACCGCCACTCTCCGCGATCACTTCCATGTGGGTGGTGATGGAGGTCTCTAAATCCGTGGCTGAAATGGTCAAATCATTCCCTTCGACTTGAAAGAGAAAATCTTCCAGAATGGGCACAACAGTATTGGTACCGATTGCTCCACTGGCAATTTGAATTTTCTTCAGGAGATCAGCAGAAGACGCGCTAAATTTCATGCAGGCAGAATTTGTAGGAAGACAGGTAGTTATTTCAAATACAAAAATAAAAATAAACGAGTCCCGACGCTTTTTTAAACTTGCAGCCTTGGCTCCTTTTCAAGATTTAATATTTCGTGACAAGAATTCAAGGCCAATTTACCCTTTAACCCCACCAAATCACACAGATAATGTCGACACAATTAAGCATACCGGTCATTCAACCCATTCGAGAAGTCGAACTGCCCGAACTCGAGCTTTTTCATCTTTCCAATGGGGTTCCGGTTTACTTACTCGAGGGCGGGCAGCAAGAGTTGGTTCGCCTTGATGCCACCTTTCCGGCTGGACGGACCTACGAAAGCACGAAGCTCGCTGCGGTCTCCTGCATGTACAATTTGAAAGAGGGTTCGGCCCACTTTGATAGCAACGAAATCTCTCGCAGGCTCGATAATCTGGGTGCTTCTATGGCTTTTCCATTTTCGTTTGATCATGTAAATGCCTGTGTAATAGGACTGAATCGCCATCTGGAAGAGATCTCGGAAGTGTTTGCAGATCTCGTCGTACGACCCACTTTTCCGCAAGAAGAATTTGTTTTGTTTCGCAAACGCATCTTACAGAAACTTGCCATGGAAATCTCTCAAAATGATATCCAGGCCTATCGCCAGTTTACCGAGCTCCTATTTGGCTCACACCATCCCTATGGCTACAACAGTTCAGTAGAGCTATATGAGTCGCTCACCACTCAGGATCTCAAACGCCATCACACCGAGTGTTTTGGCTCCAATAATCTCACCCTGTTTCTATCCGGTAGACCACCTCAAAACTGGCAAATGATTTTGGACAAGCGGTTTGGACAATGGCAGCATGAGGTCTATCCCATCGAGTCAGCAAGCTATTTGCAAGATTTTGATGCACAAAAAGTGAGTGTCGAGCACGAACATGCTCAGACAGCCATTCGTCTCGGCCGGAAACTGTTTACTGCAAAGCATCCGGACTATCCGGTCATGGTCTTGCTGAATGCCATCTTAGGTGGATATCATGGATCGCGCCTGATGAAGAAAATTCGGGAAGAGCTGGGACTGACCTACGGCATATATTCCACCCTGGAGACTTTCACTTACGGAGGCTATCTGAATATCTCAGTAGAGACGGATCGTGGCAACACGGAGAGAGTGATCTCTGAAATTCAGATTCAACTAGAGCACTTACAGACGAAGCTTGTACCAGAAGATGAGCTACAGATGGTACAAAACTATCTGGGCGGTTTCCTACTCAGCCTGATCGACGGACCCTTCCCAACCATCGAAATCATGCGCAATGCCTACATCGAGAGTGGCGACCCATACCAGCTTTCTCAACTCTATGCGGACATTAAGAACATCCAAAGTGCCCAACTGCAGAATGCCGCGCGGACCTATCTCTCGTACGATGACCTTACTCAGGTGGTCGTTCATTGAAATTGTTGATTTCCAACATATTATGTTCTTCTTATATCTGTGAAAATTATATTCAACACCTCTGGGAAATAAGTCTCTGCAATGAAAGATTTTTAGTTTTTTTGTGCTCCCTGAGTCTATACTCATAGGGTTAAGAAGCATGAAATTCTTCAATTTTTTCTCGCAAGAACTGGCGATCGATCTTGGCACTGCCAATACGCTCATCATCCAAAACGACCAGATCGTGGTGGAGGAGCCTTCGATTGTCGCCATAGACCGTCGCACCGGTGAGACCATTGCTGTGGGTTCACGAGCCATGCAAATGCATGAAAAGACGCACGAGTTCATCAAGACAGTGCGACCACTCAAAGATGGGGTCATTGCAGATTTTCAAGCAGCTGAGAGCATGATCGAGGGTATGATCAATATGATCGACCAACGCAGGCGCTTTTTCACCCACATGAAAATGGTGATCTGCATCCCGTCTGGAATTACCGAGGTTGAGAAACGCGCGGTATTCGATTCGGCAGATCACGTTGACTCAAAAGAAACATACCTGATATACGAACCAATGGCTGCAGCCCTTGGGATTGGTCTGGATGTCGAGGAGCCGGTAGGCCACATGATCATCGACATAGGAGGCGGGACCACGGAAATTGCCGTGATTGCCTTATCGGGGATTGTTTGTGAGCAATCTATTCGCACCGCCGGCGATGAATTTACTAACGATATAGTCGACTACATGCGACGCGCCCACAATCTGCTCATCGGCGAGCGCACTGCAGAGATGCTTAAAATAAATGTTGGAGCAGCGAGCAGCGATCTCCCCAACCCACCAGAAGATTTTGCGATAAACGGTCGAGATCTTATGACGGGTATCCCGAAGCAGAAAGTGATCTCCTACCCAGAAATTGCTGAAGCACTGGATGCATCGATCTTAAAGATCGAAGAAGCTATCTTAAAAGCGCTGGAAGTAACCCCACCCGAGCTGGCCTCAGACATCTATAAAACGGGGCTTTACCTCACTGGTGGTGGCGCCTTGTTGCGCGGACTTAAGGAGCGTGTGTCCGAACGAACCAAATTGCCAGTGGTCGTCGCAGAAGACCCTCTCCGCGCGGTCGTGCGAGGTACAGGGCTGGCTCTACGCAACACAGAGCAATATTCCTTCCTGATCGACCGTAAGAGTGTATAGCAACTCTCGATTCGGGTCATGCAAAACTTGGTATATTTTCTTCTACGGTATGGACATATCTTACTGTTCATTGGTTTAGAGCTTACAGCACTCTCTATGGTGGTGCGCTACAACGACACCCAACAAAATACCTTTCATACGGCCAGCAATGATATGACGGGCTGGATCAATGAAAAATTTAGTTCGATCACCGGTTATTTTGGCTTGGCTCGGGTATCGCGAGAATTAGCCCATGAAAATGCTGAACTGCGTAAACAATTGCCCAATTTCCAGCTGTCTACCAGTACACTTTCGCGAGAAGTTGACGATTCATTGAATGAGCAGAAATATCAACTCATTGAGGCCAAAGTGATCAGCAATTCCATTGCGTCACTGGACAATTTCATCACACTCAACAAAGGCACGAATGATGGAATCGCAAAGGGTATGGGCGTCATGACAGAAAATGGGATCGTGGGTATCGTCACTTCTGTCACTAGCCGTTATGCACAGGTCATCTCATTGCTCAATCGTTCTTTTCGTGCGAGTGTCAAAGTGAAAGACAGCAATTTTTTTGGATACCTGGAGTGGACTGGTGGAAATCCATTGGTGGCACGTATGCGCGATGTCCCGAAGCATGCTACGATCGCCGAAGGGGACATTGTCGCTTCGAGTGGCTATAGTGCTCTCTTTCCCGAAGACATCATCGTGGGTAGAATCCGTCAGCTTGATATCACCGACGGCAGCAATTTTTATGATATCGACATCGATCTAACCGAAGATCTATCATCTTTACACTACGTGTATGTGATCAGAAACTTGCATAAAGCAGAAGAACTTCATGCGAAAGTCGAGCAAGAGGAATGAGTCCGACAGTTAGTAAAAATGTACTCCGGGCAATTGTTCTTTTGCTATTCCAAGGTTTGGTTTTTCGCAGTGTCAACCTGGGGTGGAGCAACTTTGCCTTTATTCAGGTATTTGTCTACCCGCTGTTTCTACTCATGTTGCCCATTAAGATTTCAAAAGCCTGGGCCCTTGTCATTGCATTTATCTATGGATTTGCCGTCGATATGTTTTATCATTCTCCAGGCTTACATACCGCTGCTTCTCTGATTACCGTGTTTGCCAGACCACTACTACTGAATTATTTCGAGCCCCGAGGTGGGTACAAGATCTCCGCCAAGCCAACGAAAGGCGACCTGGGTAGTGCCTGGTTTTATCGGCTGATGGCTGTGGGGTTTGCAATCCATCTCACTGCCTACTTCACGATCGAGGCCTTTTCCATATTGGCCGTACCTTCTGCATTGCTTCGAGCTATTCTTTGCTTCATCCCCTCCATGACCATAATCCTGTTGTATACCACTATCTTTAACCTCAAAGAGTAAAATTGGATCGTCGTGCTTACATATTGCAAGGCTTAGTCATCGGAATCGGGGTACTGATTTTCCTACGCCTGGCCTATATGCAGCTGATCGATAAATCTTATCGCACGCAAGCCGTCTCCGCCACCATAGAAAAATATGTGATTGAACCCTCACGGGGGCTGATCTATGATCGCAATGGAGAACTATTGGTTTACAATCAACCATCTTACGATCTCTATTTGACCTTCAACCTCCTTGATCCTGATGCCGATCCCCAGGCCCTTTGCGATATCTTAGGTATCACTCTGGCAGAATATCAGCACCGAGTAAACAAGGACTGGAAGGACATAAAATATGCGAAGAGCATACCCTTTCTTTTCTATCAAAAAATCGACGAGATTGCCAATGCACAATTGCAGGAAATACTGCATGCCTATCCGGGTTTCAGCACTAAGGTAAGCAGCGTACGCGGGTATAGTCACCCCAATGCATCTCATGCCCTAGGATACCTTAGTGAAATTGACCAGGCTCGACTTGATGAGGGATCTGGCCTTTACGCAACTGGCGATGTACTTGGTGTGGCTGGACTCGAGGCAAAGTATGAACGAGAACTCAGGGGTAGCAAGGGTGCAACCTACCAGCTCAAAGACAATTTTGGGCGCAATGTCGGCGAATATAACGAGGGCTTTGGAAGCACGGCCGCTGAGTCGGGTAGCGACCTCACCGTGGGCCTTGATATCAATCTACAGGTCTATGCAGAAGAAATGATGCAAGGCAAAATCGGGTCCTTTGTTGCCATCGAGCCTTCCACAGGCGAAATTCTTGCGATCGGGAGTAGCCCAACGTACGACCCCAACAATCTTAGCACCAATGCCGATCGGACCGCATCCTTCCACAAACTGCAAACCGATTCACTAAAGCCGTTTTTTAACCGGGCCACCATGGCAAAATATTCGCCCGGATCACTCTTTAAGCCTATCCTGTCTCTCATTGCACTCCAGGAGGGAGCACTTCAGTCAGATCGTTACATCACGTGCAAGGGTGCATACTTCTACAAGATCTACCGCTGGGGTTGTCATGCAGATCCCGGGGTGCGCAATGTGACCGGAGCCATTCAGAAATCATGCAACACCTTTTTCTTTACGGTCTACCGCGAGCTCATTGATAAGTTTGGCTTTGACAATCCAGAGCAAGGACTGCAGCTTATCACAGATCACCTATACGATTTCGGACTTGGTAACGTGCTCAACATAGACCTCCCCAGTGAGCATCAAGGCCTCATACCTACGCCTGATTTTTATGACGACATGTATGATGGCAAAGGAGATTGGCGGAGTACCTATATCATTAGCAATGCCATTGGGCAGGGCGAAATGGAAACAACAGTCCTCCAGATGGCAAATGTGGC
>CAJQNM010000098.1 GCA_905479665.1 uncultured Saprospiraceae bacterium | reverse complement strand
CGCCTCATGCCCCATAAAACTATAGTCGGAATAGGTCTGGTCATCAGAAATAATGAAGATGATATTGGGGTTTTCGGGTACCGCTTCCTGCTCGACTGCACAGCTGATCAGAAAGAAATAGCTCAGGGCGATTATCAAGGGGAATTTTCTCATTGTCAACATGTGTTGTTTGGGGGTATTAAAAAGTGTCAAAGATAAACTCGGCCAATCGTATGGCTGATGGGCAAAGGTAATTTATTGCTATTTATTTTAGTTCCGCCCCGGATGCTTTCCCCACTCGTATCTTCTATTTTGATCAAATTCGGGATTGGCTATCGGCATTTGTGCTTTGGTGTTGTCTTGCCACTGCTTTAAATGTGCCTTCATTTCTTCAAGCTTTCCAGGATAACTAAACTTTAGATCGGTCATTTCATTCACATCATGTTTCAGATTGAAAAGATCAAACTCAGTGGTCACCAGGTTTTCCACAATTTTCCAATCCCCTTTTCTCAGAGCCGACATGGGTTGCTCGTGGTGATAAACGGGATAGTGTGTAAATACCGCACGTTCGGGGTCAAACTCATTTTCGGTGAGGGCCGGAAGCATGGAAAACCCATCAAGTACCTGGTTCTTTGGTTTTTTTCCTTTGGATAATTCCAAGAATGTAGGATAGAAGTCTACACTTGACACGATTGCCTCAGAGTGCGATTCCGGCTTAATTTTTCCAGGCCATCGTACGATCATGGGCACACGTATGCCACCCTCGTATAGGGTTCCTTTTCCGGCCCTAAAAGGAGCATTGGAAGTTGCAATATATTGCAAGGGATGTCCTTCAGGATAAACATCCTTACTCTCCCCTCCCAACAAGGGAATGTTGTCAAATCGATTGTCTACACCTCCATTATCTGAATAAAATATAAATACTGTATTGTCTGCTAGTCCCATTTCCTCCACAGCATTCATCATAGCACCAACGCTTCTATCCACATGCTCTATCATGGCAGCATATACTGCATTGCAAGTATAGTCCGGATCCTTTTTCTTATTTAAATATTTATCGATCAAATCCCTGTCTGCATCCAATTGTACATGCACGTCATAGTGAGATATGAAAAGAAAGAATGGTTCTTCTTTATTATCCGCGATAAATTTGATTCCCATGTCGGTAAGCATATCGCTCAAGCGTTTGTTCTCAGATGCCTTGTATTCCGGCACAAACTTCGGCTGGTAAAAGCCACCACCTGCATACATATGTACGTTATCATATCCGCGGGCGCTCGGTAAGTACTTGGGTGCGTTGCCGAGATGCCATTTGCCAAAATACCCCGTTGTATAACCGGCAGCCTGCATCACATCTCCAATGGTGGTAATCTCTTCGGGTAGATGCTGCACTTCGTGTTGAGGAACTGTCACCTCCTCGTATGGTCGCCAATGGCCTGGGATAAAATCGAAAATCCCTACCCTTGCAGGATACTGCCCCGACTGTATGCTGGCTCTGGTAGGTGAGCAAACGGGTGCCGCATGGGCCTGAGTAAACAGCATACCTTGTGTTGCCAATTTATCGATGTTTGGCGCTTCATTAAACTTGTTGCCATAAACCGGCAAATCCCTTCCGCCCAGGTCATCGGCCATGATCAAGACTACATTGGGAAGGTTTTGCGCCAAACTTGAGAATGAAAAGAATGCCCATGTAGTTGCTATGGCAACTGTTTTAATTATTTTCATTTTCCACATTATTGTTAAAATTTTTTTTCCAAAAAACCATCTCTGCCAATCTGGAGTGGCATCGTATATCACTGTGATCCCGTGTTTCCTCCTACAACAACCGGCATGATAAAATCCTTCACAGCATTCAGATAAGCCATGCCATTGACTTTGTCAGGTTCCAGGAACTACCTTCCGTCCATTCGTACGAGAACTCGATATTGACGATGTGGGACTAGGGCTTGCCTTTAGCCAAGCCAACTGAAGTTAGTGGATTGTTTGATAAAATCAGATGCACTGGAATTTTTCAGTTGGTTTTCTCATTACTGCGCTTAATTTTAATCATTTATCCAACCGTTGCTAACAGCTTATTTTTCATGCACCTGTGGCAACACAGCCCATGAGGAGGTCACTTTAGGTAGACTCCCATCTTGTGTGTGACAAATATCCCTCAATCTGTCCAAGGCGGCCATGGCCCCTTGCTATGAAGAAGCACAATGGGTGCCCGCAGGGCGAGGGCAGGCATGACACCTTAAATCATTACTTTGCAATAGATGCCTAGATGTCTTTCTACATACGGAAAATGGTTTCTCCTGACAGCATGCACTTTCATCCTTGGCTGCTCGGAAGAGCAAGTTGATTTTGCTACAGAAATAAGGCCACTTTTCAACAAGCATTGTGTGAGCTGCCATGGTGGAGTCAAGCAGTCCGGTGGTTTTGGCTTGGTATTTCGAGAAAATGCCATGGTGGAAACCGAAACGGGGTCTGCTGGAATTGTTCCTGGCCATGCCACTAAGAGCACGCTCTACCAACGCCTGATCGAGACAGATTCTGAGCTGCGTATGCCGCTACATGAAGCGCCATTGCCAGAACAAGACGTGGCCACAATTAAAAAATGGATCGATCAGGGTGCTCATTGGGAATTGCACTGGGCATATGCCCCTCCCACCTTGCCTGAGTTGCCGCCAGTGGATGATCCTTGGATCCGCAACGAAGTGGACCGATTCACCATAATGAGAATGCAGCAAAACGAGCTCACTCCTTCGCCTGATGAAGAAAAGTCCAAATTAGTTCGTCGTGTGTACTTTGATTTGATTGGTCTACCGCCCAATGAAACAGAATTACGGGGTTTTCTTGATGATCGTTCTGCCGATGCCTTTCCAAACCTCGTCAATCGATTGCTAGCCGATGAACGATTTGGAGAACATTGGGCCAGTTCTTGGTTGGATCTAGCAAGGTATGCGGACTCTTTCGGATACTCGGCAGATATCGCCAGAAGCATCTGGCAATATCGCGACTGGGTGATCAAATCACTCAATGACGATATGCCTTTTGATCAATTTACCATTGAACAATTGGCTGGGGACCTGCTGCCGAATCCTACTGCTGATCAACTGATCGCCACTGGTTTTCACCGCGCATGTCTTACGAATGGTGAAGGCGGAGCCAACTTGGAAGAAAACCGCAACATGTCAGTAATTGATCGCGTCAACACCACCTGGGAAGCTTGGCAGGGAGTCTCGATGGGGTGTGTGCAATGCCATCACCATCCGTATGATCCGATCAAACAGGAAGACTTTTATAAGAGCTTTGCCTTCTTTAACAATACCAATGATCACACGCTGAGAGAAGATTTTCCCATTCTGAGAACCTTTGGTGAGGAAGACAACAAGGATTTAGAAGAAGTTAAGTCATGGATACTTTCGCAGGGTAATGAGAAGGATGCCGCGATGGCAGCCCTTTTTCTACGCACCCATGAACCCAAGATTACTCCCTTCGATTTCAAGCAGA